>DATIGE010000056.1 GCA_035454885.1 bacterium | reverse complement strand
CGTCAACGGCGTGAAGGTCCTGACGTCGATCGTCGCCATCGACGATCCCAAGCTCCTGCGCGACCTCTCCGACCAGAAGATCCAAAAACTGGGCAGCGGCATCGCGGCCCTGGGCGCGGCCAACGGCGACAAGGTCACCCTAATCATCCGCGTCTCGAAGGACCTCGCCTCGAAGTATCACGCCGGCAACATTCTCAAGGAAATCGCCCCGATCATCGGCGGCACCGGCGGCGGCCGCCCCGACATGGCCCAGGGGGGTGGCAGCAAGCCCGAGGCCCTTAAAGAGGCCCTCGGCAAGATCCCGTCCTTGCTTTGAATGATACTATCAGATTGATAACGGCGGCTCGTTGCCGGTTTCTTTTAACCCACCTTTCCTCGATCCTCGATTTCATGTATTGAAGGAAGAGTAATCTTTTCAGGATGTTGGCCCTTACCTCTGACAGCTGCCTCTTGGTGCAACTGTTGCATATTTCTCATTTTATAAATTGAATTTAGTCACAATAGGACAAAAGGAGTAAAAAATGGCACCCATCCGAAAGGCAAAGGGCTACGTCACTTATCTGATGGCACTACTGATCACTGGCCTCTTCGGCCTTTTCCACAAGGCCCCCCCGGCCTGGGCGGAAGACGTGAAAGTAGATCATAACGCCCAAGTCTTCTCTTCTGCTTACAAGGGTGCGATTCAGGTTGCAGAGAACAAGGGTAGCTGGACGGATCGCCTCGGAGATTCCAAAACACTCATTTATAGCAAGCCACCAACAGGCGAACGAATGACCTTTCCGCCCGAGGCGACGCCTGGTGCCGATCGAATGACCTTTCCACCCGAGGCGACGCCTGGTGCCGATCGAATGACCTTTCCACCCGAGGCGACGCCTGGTGCCGATCGAATGACCTTTCCGCCCGAGGCGACGCCTGGTGCCGATCGAATGACCTTTCCGCCCGAGGCAACGCCGGGGCAAGGCGGATATGTTCTGGATACAAAGTCGTATGCAGAACTCAATGCCAAGCTTCAGAGCATCTACTCAAGGGATAGAAATACGCCTTTGACGACCGAAGAGATGATGTTGCTCATGAGCGTGCAGAATGCCCAGCAAGACAGGCATTTGCAAAATCAACTCAATGTCTTGATGCTGATGATTAAAGATTTGCAGAGCAAATTACCGGCCAATTGATGGGAAAGCCGAAAATGCCGGAAAAGATCATCCTTATTAATCCACCGACCACGGATCCCGGAGAGAGTACGATCTATTTTCCGATGGCTCTCTTAACCCTGGGCGGGGTGTTGAAAAAACTCAACGTTACAACGGAGCTTTGGGATTTCGATCTCTATTTCAAGAATGTCAGGAATACGACTGAGACCCAGTTTCGAAAACTATTGTTGGCCGGAGTCGACGGCTCCCGCGCGAGAGTCTTTGGAATTTCATCCATTTGTTCCAATCTGCCCATGGCCCTGTGGATTGCACGAGAGATCAAGCGCCATAAGCGCCAATCAATCATTTTGCTAGGAGGCCCGCAGCCATCCTCCGTTCCTTTGCAATTACTCGAAAGGTTTGACTTCATTGATCTCATCGCCGTGGGTGAGGGTGAAAAGACCTTAGAAGACCTCGTGCAAGCAGGCTTCGATAAACACAAAATCCCGGAAATTCCGGGAGTCGGCTACCGCCATGATGGCGTGGCAAAGCTAACGGCACATCGCGCCCTAGTCCCAAATATGGATGAGCTCCCGTACCCAGATTACTCGTTGATACGCTTCAGCGATTACAGCGCTCATCATTTGAGTACATATGTGGCTCATGTTGAAGTTGGCAGAGGTTGCCCTTATTCCTGTACCTTCTGCTCCACTGCGCTCATGTGGGAGAAGGATTTTCGCGTCAAGTCCCCGCGCCGAATTTTGGATGAAATGGAGTTCCTCAATAAAGAATATGGCTTCAAGGAGTTTGGATTCATTCATGATAACTTCACGACATCCAAAAAGTTCGTCGATGAATTTTGCCAATTCATGGAAAAAGAAAATACTCGTAAGCTGAGATGGGCTGCGAGTTCCCGCACCGACTGCCTTACCATTGAGAGATTAGAAAGAATGCATCGTGTGGGATTGAGCGGCCTATTCTATGGAATCGAAACGGGATCTCCCAGAATGCAGAAAATTATCAAGAAAGGACTTCAGCTTGAAAATTTTGAACCGATCCTTAAGAGAGCGAATGAGTTGGGCATCTGCTCGACGACAGCATTCATATTGGGATTTCCGGAAGAGACTAAGGATGATATCGACCAAACACTATGGCGGGCCTTGCATTACAGGGGGCTTGGCACGGAGAAAATATTTTTCTCCAAGCTCACAGCGTTGACGGGCACTGCCCTTTACGACAATAACCTAGATAAGTTTACCGAATTCTCCCGCCCTTCAACCATCAGTCCGCAAAACTATGGTCTCCCCTTTGTCACGGAGATCATCAGGAAATATCCTGATTTATTCGCATCGTATTACCATATTCCTCATCCGACTCTGAGTTCTGAATATCTTGCGAAGCTGGTTGAGTTCAGCCACTTGCTCATTAACGGCGATCCAAAACTTTCGCTCATGATTATAGAAAACGTGCATTTGGGAGGAACAAGGCTCTTTGAAATGTGGGACGATTGGGCGATGGAGCGGAAGGTTCCATATTGGCTTTACCGGATTTACACCTTAGGTGATTTCAAGCGCGATTTTCAAACATTTTTGGACGAGAAACTATTCTCCCAAATCAAAGTGGATCTCGGCAGAAGCACCATTGCGGCTAGAGCTGCCTAGTGGCTTTGTTTCTTCGAAGTCGAAGGGACATGTGGATTTCATTTACCGTCACGCCGGACTCAAGTTGAAAGGCATCTTCCCGGTAGCCGACTTGAGTAAAGCCAAGCTTTGCGTAGAGGTTCTTGGATGGTTCGTTGTTCTCAAACACGGTAGATCGAGCCAAATCAGCTGAATCTGCTCCACGGACCAGCCATTTACTGTCTTGACGAGTTCTCTGCCTAATCCACGTCCTGTATGCCGGAGCCAGAAGATCGAGCCGGCGGCGTGCACGGTCTGACGCTGTGTTTTGTTATCCTTGTCCTTCGCCAGGACGGTCTTTCAGGCGGTAGCCGCCCCGACATGGCTCAGGGTGGGGATGGCTCAGCGCCTGAAAAGTTAAGAGAAGCTCTTGCTGCAATTCCTCACCTGCTCGCCTAAAATAGGCAACAAAATCACTATTGGAACGATAAACCGTTCTCATGGGCGTTATTCCGCTTATTTCAGGATGTGTCCCCCCGACACAGGTTATGGCATCTGGCGAACTCATTCGTATGGCCGGAGAAGCGGATATTCATCGTTTTGTCGGACATATTTCGGAATTGTTCCAATCATTGAGTGGAGTGGATCGCATTTCTTTTGCCCCATCAGGAAAGATCGATGAAGCTTCTCTTCATAAAGCGAGTTTGGAGCGTTGGACGCGAGGTCTCAATGAACCCCAATGGGGACGGGCCTTCTTACTTATGGATGGCTCCGATCAGTTCGTCTTGGGGCACTTGGAATTGAGGGGCGGAAGGACCTTGGCTGAACTCCATCGCGCCAGTATTTCTATGGGTGTCCTTGGTGCAATGAGAGGACGAGGATTCGGCACTGCGTTGTTGAATAATGCCATTGATTGGACGAAGTCGAACCGTCTTTCATGGCTTGATCTCTTGGTTCTGTCCTCCAATCAAGCAGCCATCAAACTTTATGAAAAAGCAGGTTTCGAAAAAATAGGATATCGACCCGACGCCTTTCGGACGTCTGATTCCACGTTCGATGAGATTCTCATGTCTCTTAAGTGTCCTATTCTTGACATTGGGTAATTAAACACTCATCTGACGGGGCATGTTGAAGCAAGTTTTTTCAAGAAAACCATATAAATTCAGGAACCTGCATATCCTTCTCTGTATGCTGCTTTTTGGCCTCGCCTTTGCAACTCACAAGGCTCAAACAACCAATGGGAGGATACGGATATGGTCACAGCAAAGAAAAAACGTCTCATGTCGGTACTCACAGGATTCATGTCTGCAGCATTCATAGCGACCGCTGCTCATGCTTACTTTCATGATTCGCCAGCAATCAGGAATAAGGCAGTCATAAATCCAGCGGACTCCGTAACCTACATATTCATTCCGACAAACAATGTATCTGAATTCTTTGGCAAAGACTTTAATGGTCGTGATTTTAAGGAGTTTACCGTCAAAAACTTCGGCAATTCGGTGGATAAGGACTTTACTTCTGTTCCCACTGATGCAGTGATCATGTATCAGTTAAAAATAATCATGGATAAATTGGACGCGGGAAAAGACTAACTCATTGTCAATATACGTGGGGCCGCCGAGCAGGCGGCTCCACGTAATGCCTGACGCCGTGAGAAACCTTATTGGCGATTTCCTAAGTTATCTGACTTTTTCCAACCAAGAAGTTCAGAGCCTATTCATCAGCTTATTTTTGACGTTTCTGATCTCAACTATCGAGCCTAGCCGGTGGTCGCGAGGTTCTTGGAAGCATCGGTTTCGTAATTTGTCATTTAAGGCAATGAATGTCATCGCGACCGCGACAGTATCAATCTTGCTCATCGTTCCCATGGTGCCAATTTTGCCTCGCTCCGATGCCGTCGATTCTATGTGGTTTTCTATACCCGCAATGTTGAGAACGTTTTTGGGAGTCCTGCTATTAGACTTGACGATCTATTGGTATCATCGCCTAACACATCTTATACCCGTCGCATGGCAATTTCATCGTATGCATCACACCGATTTTCATCTCGATGGTTCGACTGCCGTTCGATTTCACCCCATGGAAGTACTATTTTCGATGTGTTTTGTTTTTCCGCTTAGCTTCATGGTGGGTCTTCCTGTCGTGGCAAGCGAGGTCTACCTCCTGTTGCAACCAGTTATCACGATATTCCATCACGCGGATATTGATGTAGGAGAAAAGTGGGACAAGATTATCAGATGCATTGTTGTCTCACCGAGAATGCATCATTTGCATCATTCACAGGATGTTCGGCAAATGAATCGGAATTTTGGGATCATTTTTACCTTTTGGGATAGAATCTTCGGAACTTACGAACGAAATTGTGAGCCGGAAACGATCAAGTCTGGCCTGAAGAAGTTCATGGATGAAGAATGGCAAACGATCGATGGCATGCTGGCGACTCCATTCAAGCGAGGTCCTTCATCTCCTTCGGGCTCACTCTATGTTCGTAAAGTTTAGAGCGGGCCCGGGTCACTCTTTTGCTGATTTTCCGTTCTCACACAGCCTCAAATACGTCTGCACGACCTTGTTGTCTTTGTCCTTTGCCAGGACTTCCTTCCAGGCCTTCGAGGCCTTGTCCTTTTGCCCCATGAGGTAGTGCGTCAGGCCCAGTTGGATGCGGGCCGGCTTGAAGGCCGACTTTTCGCCGAGCGCGGCGTTGAATTCCTTCAACGCCTGGTCCTTTTGGCCGTTTTCGCGGAGGGACATGCCGAGCTTGGTGCGGATGTCGGCGTAGCCCGGGCAGAGCTTGAGCGCCTTCTTGTATTCGTCGATCGCGTCGGCGTACTTGCCGATGCCGCGGTAGACGTCGCCCAGATGCGCGTGCAGGTTGGCGATCTTGCCTTTGAGAATCGGATCCAGGTCCGTCGCGCCCTTGCGGTCGTGGATGTGGGGGATGCGCGCGTAAAGGGCCTTGGCCTTCTTGAACTCGCCCAGGTCGTTGTAGAGGACGGCGAGGTTGAGGGTCGCCTCGGCGTAGTGGGGGTTGACCTCCAAGGCCTCTTCAAAGGACTCGATGGCGTTGTTGAACTTGCCGTCCGCGTGGTAAATGATGCCGAGCATGTTGAGCACGTCCGCGTACCGCGCGCCGGTCTTGAGGATTTTTTGGAAATACTGCTCGGCGCGCGCGTAGTTGCGGCTCTCGAAGTGCTTCTTGCCGATCTCGACCAAATCCCGGATTTCGTGCGCCATTATTTCACATCCAATTTAGACGCCAGCCTCTTTCGGTACTTGCTGTCGGGGAAGTGTTGCTCGAAGACCCCGAGGATTTCAAGGGCCCTTTCGCGCTCCTTGAGCCTGACAAAGGAGTCGCCCATCATGTAGAGGGCCCGCTCGTCCAACCCCAGTCCCGTGTAGTTGGTGACGATCTCCTGAAAGCGGGGAACGGCGGCGATGTATTCGCCCGTCTTGTGATAGTAGCGGCCGATGTAAAAGTGGCGCTTGGCGATCTTCTGCCGCGCCTCGACCCATTTTTCCTGAACGGCGGTCCGGAGGTCTCCCGAGGTCCGGTTCATGGCGAGCTCGAAGTACTGGATGGCCGTCTCCAGGTACTTCTGGTCCCGGTCGATCGCCTTTGGGTTCTCCTTCAGGTAGCAGAGCCCGATCTTGTAATAGGCGTAGCCGATCTTGTCGTGCGCGGGATGAAGCTTTGTGAACGCGATGTAGGATTCCGAGGCGAGCAGGAACTCGCCCTTGCGGAAGTAATTGTCGGCGATGGCCAGATCGGCGTCCGCCGACGCGGCGCTGCCCCCGAACCGGCTCTTGAGGACCTCGTAGCACTCGTTGGCGCGCTCGTATTCCTTGTCGTCGGAAAGTTTCTGGCATTCAGCGTAGGCGGTTTCGCCGCTGGAAGCCGATGAGAGAAAGGGCTTCTTGGCGCAGCCGGACGCCGCGAGAAGGGCGAGCCCGATGACGGCGTATCGTTTCAACGAAGTTCCCCGGAAACCTCGGAAGAGAACCCCGACGCGGTCAGGACCGCGCGGATCTTCTTCTTGGCGCGCTCCTCGAGCTGCCGGGCGCGTTCGCGGGAAATCTTGTAGTGGTCGCCGATCTCTTGGAGCGTCATCGGCTCGTCGGTCATCAGGCGTTTTTCGACGATGTAACGCTCTTTGTCGTTCAGGGTCGTCATCGCCGACCGGACGTCGTCCCGCACCTTGGACTCCTCTTCGGCGCGCGCGACGTCGTCTTCCTGGTTGTCGGCCGCGGCCAGGAGATCCAGCGCCGTCGTCTGGCCGTCTTCGCGCAACGGCGCGTCCAGGGAGGCGTCGCGACCGCTCATGCGGGCGTCCATCTCCTCCACGTCGCGGTCGCTCACATGAAGGGCCTTGGCCACGATGCCGCGTCCGGCGTCGTCGAGGGTTTCCTGCCCGCCGCCGGACATCAGGCGCGCCAGAGCCCGCTTCGTCTGAGAGAGTTTGTAAAAGAGCTTGCGCTGGGCCTGCGTGGTGCCGATCTTCACCAGACTCCAGCTCTTGAGGATGTAGCTCTGGATCATCGCCCGGATCCACCACACCGCATAGGAGATGAGGCGATAGCCCTTGTGCGGATCGAACTTTTTGACGGCGGTCATGAGGCCGATGTTGCCTTCCTGGATCAGGTCGGACATCCGCATGCCGTAGGATCTGTATTCGTAGGCGACCTTGACGACGAAACGGAGATTGGAGGTGACGAGCCTGTGGGCGGCCTCGACGTCCCCATCCTCGCGGTAGCGGACCGCCAGACGGAACTCCTCCTCCGGAGACAGAAGTGGGAAACGATTGATCTCCGTGAGGTAGCTCGAGAGCGATCCCTGTGGAACCGGCAAACGCGACATGGAGGTCACCTCAACTTGCAAATATAGGGAGGATAGCTCGCTGTGTCAATAGACCCCCCTTACCTTGACAGGCGATGGAGGATGATTATTATCTCATTAATATTATTAAATAATTTTAACTACAATTGGGTCAGCGACAACGGTAGATTTCGGGGAAACAAGGGGTGAGCGGGAGGAGCTTTATGGAAACGCGTCGGTCTTGGACAAAAGCGATCGGCATCGGAATCTTGGGGGCGGTGGTCGGTGTGGTCTCCGTCATCGGACTGGACCGCGATTCGCGCGTCAAGGCCGTCGAGTACTTTCAAGAAGGACAGAAACCCGTCTCGACGGCGCCTCAACCCCTGGCGCCCGCCGTTCAGCCCGCGGCCTTTTTCGGGGCTCTGCCCACCTTCTCCGACCTGGCCAAGAGGGTGAGCTCGTCGGTCGTGAACATCAGTACCACGAAAAACGCGCGCCGCCGCATGCCGCAGGGATTCCATCGAATGCCGCGGGACCCGTTCTTTGACGACTTCTTCGAGCACTTCTTCGACGGACCGGGCATGGACGCCCCTCAAAAAAGCCTCGGATCCGGTTTCATCATCAACAGCGAAGGATACATCATCACGAACAACCACGTGGTTGAGGGGGCGGACGAGATCCAGGTGATGGTGGACGGAAAGCGGAAGTACGACGGCAAGATCGTGGGCAGCGACTCCAAGACCGACCTGGCCGTCATCAAGATCACGGCCGCGAATCTGCCCGCTGCGACTTTGGGGGATTCGAGCCAGGTGCAGGTCGGCGACTGGGTGATGGCCGTGGGCAACCCGTTCGGTCTCGATCATACGGTCACGGCGGGCATCGTTTCGGCCAAGGGGCGGGTGATCGGGGCCGGGCCTTACGACGACTTCATCCAGACCGACGCATCGATCAATCCCGGCAATTCGGGCGGACCGCTGTTCAACCTCAAGGGCGAGGTGGTGGGCGTCAACACGGCGATCGTTGCGGCGGGCCAGGGAATCGGTTTCGCCATCCCCATCAACATGGCCAAAGAGCTGGTTCCGCAGCTGATCAGCAAGGGCCGGGTCACGCGGGCCTGGCTGGGCGTTGGCATTCAGGACATCACGCCGGAGCTCGCCAAGTCGTTCAATCTCCCCGATCAGAAGGGCGCCCTCGTGTCGAACGTCTTTCCCAACAGCCCGGCGGAAAAGGCGGGGCTCAAGAGCGGCGACGTCATCCGCTCGTTCGAGGGGAAACCCATTGAGGAGTCCCATGACCTCCCGACGATGGTCGCGCGCGAACCGGTGGGCAAGACCTCGGCCATGAGCGTGCTGCGGGAGGGCAGGGAGCTGTCTCTTCAGGTCACGCTGGGTGAGATGGACAAGGGCGATCAGGTCGCCGAAGGCGGGGCCAAGTCCTCGTCCGCCGAGCTGGGGCTGACGTGCCGGGACGTGACGCCGGAGGAGGCGGCCCAGATGGGGCTCGCGCAGGACAACCGGGGCGTCTCGATCGTGAACGTCGAGTCGGGGAGCCAGGCGGAGATTGCGGGCGTTCAGATCGGGGATGTGCTACTCTCGATCAACGGACAGAAGATCAACGGCGTGGCGGACTACATCGCCGCCTCGAAGAAGGTGAAGACGGGGGAGATTGTCCGGCTTTTCATCAAGCGGGAGGACTCGACGGTCTTTCTCGCTTTTGCCAAATAAACGATGCGCCTCGATCAGCTGACACTCAAAGCCCAGGAAGCGGTCCTCGATTCCCAAAAGCAGGCGGAGACGCGCGGGAATCAGCAGGTGGAACCGGAGCACCTTCTCCAGTCGCTTCTCGACCAGAGCGAGGGGCTGGTGAGGCCCTTGTTGCAAAAGCTTGAAGTGGACGTGCCGGCGCTCTCCGCGCGGATCGCGGCGGAGCTGAACAAGATCCCGAAGGTCACTCCCCTCCAGGGGAACGTCTACATTTCTTTCAGGCTCAAGCAGGTCTTCGACAACGCCCGGCTCGAGGCCGAAAAGCTGAAAGACGATTACGTCAGCACGGAGCATCTCCTCCTGGCCCTGGTCGAGGTCAAGGAGTCGCCGGCCTCGCAGATCCTCCGCGAGCTCGGGGTCTCCAAGGACACCGTCCTCAAGGCCCTCCAGCAGGTGCGTGGGACGCACCGGGTGACCGACCAGAACCCGGAGGTGCGGTATCAGGCCCTCGCCCGCTACGGGCGGGACCTCACGGAACAAGCGCGCCGGGGCAAGGTGGACCCGGTCATCGGGCGGGACGACGAGGTCCGGCGGGTGATGCAGGTGCTCTCGCGGCGCACCAAGAACAACCCGGTTTTGATCGGTGAGCCCGGCGTGGGCAAGACCGCCATCGTGGAGGGCCTCGCGCAAAGGATCGCCCATGGGGACGTGCCGGAGAGCCTCAAGGACAAGCGGCTCGTGGCCCTCGACTTGGGCGCGATGGTCGCCGGCTCCAAGTACCGGGGCGAGTTCGAGGACCGGCTCAAGGCCGTGCTCAAGGAGGTCACCGAGGCGGGCGGCGAGGTGATCCTTTTCATCGACGAGTTGCACACCTTGGTCGGGGCCGGCGCGGCCGAAGGCGCGGTCGACGCCGCCAACATGCTCAAGCCCGCGTTGGCCCGCGGCGAGCTCCGGTGCATCGGGGCGACGACGCTCGACGAATACCGCAAACACGTCGAGAAGGACGCGGCCCTGGAGAGGCGGTTTCAGCCCGTCGTGGTCGGCGAGCCGTCGGTCGAGGACACCATCGCCATCCTCCGGGGCCTCAAGGAACGCTACGAGGTTCATCACGGCGTGAAGATCCAGGACTCGGCTCTCGTCGGCGCTGCGACGCTCTCTCATCGCTACATCGCCGACCGGTTCCTGCCGGACAAGGCGATCGACCTGGTCGACGAGGCGGCGTCGAAACTGAGGATCGAGATCGACAGCATGCCGACGGAGATCGACACCATCGAGCGGAAGATCCTGCAGCTCGAGGTCGAGAAACAGGCGCTCAAAAAGGAAACGGATAAGCCCTCGCAAGAACGCCTGGCCAAGATCGAAAAAGACCTGTCCTCCCTCAAGGAGGAATCCACCCAGCTCAAGGCCCACTGGCAGAACGAGAAGGCGGCGATCGCGAAGATCCGCGAGGTCAAGGGGGCCATCGAGGCGACCAAGGCCGAGGCCGAGCAGGCCGAACGCCACGGCGACCTGGGCCGCGCCGCGGAGCTCAAGTACGGAAAACTCCACGAGCTCCAGAAGAATTTGGAAAAGGAAAACGAACGCCTCGCGAAACTTCAGAAAGACGTGAAGATGCTCAAGGAAGAGGTCGAGCCCGAGGACATCGCGGAGGTCGTGGCCAAGTGGACGGGCATTCCCGTCTCGAAGATGCTCGAAGGCGAGGTCCAGAAGCTCATCCACATGGAGGAACGCCTGCGCGAGAGGGTGATCGGCCAGGACGAGGCGCTCAAGAAGGTGGCCAACGCCGTGCGCCGCTCGCGGGCGGGGCTCTCGGACCCCAACCGGCCGATCGGCTCCTTCATCTTCATGGGGCCCACCGGCGTCGGCAAGACCGAGACGGCGCGCGCCCTGGCGGAATTCCTCTTCGACGACGAGCAGGCGATGGTCCGGATCGACATGTCCGAGTACATGGAAAAGCACTCGGTCTCGCGCCTGATCGGGGCCCCGCCGGGTTACGTCGGCTACGAGGAAGGCGGCCAGCTGACCGAGGCCGTCCGCCGAAGGCCCTATTCCGTCATCCTCTTCGACGAGATCGAAAAGGCCCACCACGACGTCTTCAACGTCCTGCTGCAGGTCCTGGACGACGGGCGGCTCACGGACGGCCAGGGTCGCGTGGTGGACTTCAAGAACACCGTCATCATCATGACCAGCAACATCGGGAGCCAGCACATTACCGAACTCGCCGGGAAAGATGAAAAGGAGATGGAAAACCGGGTCATGGAGGCCCTGCGCGGCCATTTCCGCCCGGAGTTCTTAAACCGTGTCGACGACCTCATCCTCTTCCATTCCTTGTCCGAAAAGCAGATCGAGAGGATCGTCGACATCCAGACCGCCCATCTGCAAAAACTCCTGTCCGAGCGGAAGATCACGCTGCACCTCACGGCCAAGGCCAAACACTTTTTGGCCAAACAGGGCTACGACCCCGTCTATGGGGCGCGTCCGCTCAAGCGGGCGATCCAGAAGTATCTTCAAGACCCCCTCTCCATGCAGATCTTGGAGGGGGACTTCCACGAGGGCGACGAAGTGACCGCGGACGCCGCGGACATCGGCGGTCTGACGTTCAAGAAGGGGTAAGCAACCTTTACGCGTCTCCGCCGAAAAAGACCCCGTGTTTGTCTCACGAACCTCTTTTTCGTTTCTCCTTCCTTCGGCGGTCCTTGCTTCCGAGATCAGGCCCCCTGAGCCGAGGTTGAATGCCACCTCCCTGGGGGAAGACGGTCCGATCCGGACGCCGACCCGGACGCCGCTGCTCTGGGAACCGGACTTAGGCCTCGCGCAAGGATTCCGGGCCTCCTTTCACCGCGCCGAAATCCGCCTGAACCAGGACGGGAGTCCCGTCTCACCCCGGGGGCTTCCCGGGGAGGTGTGGCAGATGTATCCGCCCGAGGGTCGATCTTCCGCCGGTGAGCCCGCCTTGCCCGCCATCCCTTCGGATCGGGGGGCCATCCGCCGGGATTCCTTCGCCTGGATGAAAGCGGGAGGCCGTTCGCCCGATGAGGGTCTTCTCGTCAAGATTCTGGCCGAGCGGATTCGGCTGGAGTTGTGGAAGGCGATGAACACTCGCTCCCGTTCGGCGATCGCTGCGGCCGTCGTGAACGGCGGAAAGGTCACCGTCCGCGTGACGCCCCTCGACGGCACCCTGCAGAATTACCGTTTGGATCTCCGGAAGCACGGGGCCCCCCAAACCGACGTCCATCAGGTCCAGTGGGCGCTGAATCTTCAGGACGGATCCATCGAGCCGATGGAATACGGTGGACACCACCCATGGGAAGAAGTGGCCCGCGAGCGCGGTGTGCCGCTTCGGGGATTTATCCCCATCTACCGGAATATCCGGTTTGCGACGGCGGGACTGAGAGGGGATCCGTTGCTCATCGAGCTCTCGCCGGATTTGATCGAATTTCACTGCCGAAAGACGGTTTTGGTCCGGCATTTTTCCAAAATCTCCGAGCGTGTGAGACAGGCCGTGGAGCGTCATTGCGTTTCGAACCGTCTTTCGCGGGGGGCGGGAGAGCGCTTGCAGGTGCTCATGAAGCGGATTTGCGAGGCGCTTCGGGACAAGGAAATCGAGGACCCCTCCCTGGTCTGCGAGCCCATGCTCCAGATCTGGATCCGCAAGCCGGACGAGACGCTTGACCGGGCTGTCATCGAAATCTTGACGCGGGCGGAAGGTTTTCAAAAACCCCATCAAAAACACGATATTCTCTTGACCCTTTTGCGCAATCCCAAGGTACTGAATGAAAAGCTCCCCTTTCTACAGCATGAATACATCCACCTGGACCCCAAAGGACGGCCGGTGGACGACGACCTTGAGTTTGAAGACACGATCGGCCGTACGGGACTCCCCCTGCGATTATATCTGGATGCCCTCCACGTCAGGCCCCCGGAACTCGATGACTGGGACCGCGAAGCGGCCGGGCAGGAAGGTTAGCGGGACCCGGCGACCAGCCGGAGCTTGATGTTCCTGCGTCCCATCTTGGAAGGTTTGGACGCCTTGGACTTCTGGGTCTTTTGAAGAGACGGCTGCACGCGGTCCTTGATGAACTTCTCGATCCTCAGATTGATCAAATCCGGCTGCTCGACCAGTCCCGCGTGGGTCGCCTTGTGCATGACGAACAGCTCCGACTCCGGGACCAACCGGTGCATCTTTTTGGAGATCCACACCGGCGTGAACTGGTCGTACTCTCCCGCGATGACCAGCACCGGCACGCGGATCTTGCGGAGCATGTCTTCGGAGGAATTGTCCTGGGCGCTCTTGAGGAGCAACTGGAAAAAGGTCGGGTCCACGGAAAGGACGTGCTCGATGTAGCGCTCGGTGTCCTTCTTGTCGATCATCCCCGTGTGCATGACCTTGAGGACGCCGCCCAAGAAGAAGGAGAGGGGATTCTTGAGGAGCAGGCGGCTGATGAGGTTGCTCTCGCGCGGAAAGGCGAGCGAGATTTCGTGAAGCACCCGGAAGAGGTAGCGGGAGAACCGCGAGTTGTAAAAGTGGTCCATCGGCCTCCCGTAGGTGCCGAAGCAGAGGACCATGCCGCCGACCTTGTCGGGCCAGCGCCGGTAGAATTCCAAAATGACCTGCACGCCCAAGCTGTGGCCGATCAGAACCGGCTTTTCGAGCTTTTGGTTGTCGACCATCGCCTTCAAGTCCTTCACGAGCGCGAAGAGGTTGTAGTTCTTGGGGTTCTTTTTGAGCTCCGATTTGCCATGTCCGCGGTAATCCCAGGTGACGACTTGGTGCGCGGTCCGGAAGGCCCGTTCGAGATAGACCCAAAAAAAGGTGCCGACGCCGAGTCCGTTGCAACAGACGATGGGCGGAATGCCCCGCCCAAAACTCCGGTAGTAAAGCTCGGTGCCGTCGAAGCTCTTGACCTTGCCCTCCTTGAGGGAGGAAAGCGTGATCATCTTGCCGCGTCGCCGTTCGGAGATTTTGACATTTTCCAAAAGGTCGGCCATGAGCGGAACGTATGATGAATCCCGCGATGAATCCAGGGGAAAAAGGCAGGTTTTGTCTTGCCGCGCCCGCCAAGGTGAATCTGGGTCTGAAGATCACCGGGAAGCGCCCGGATGGATATCACGATCTGCAGAGCCTGATGGTCCCCTTGAGCTTTGGAGACACCCTCGCGTTCGAGGCCCTGCCGGAGGCGGGGACTTGGGAGGCCTCCTGCGACCATCCCGACGTGCCCGTGGGGGAGGATTCCCTCGTCGCGAGGGCCTTCCGGTTCGCGGCGGGTGGTTTGGGTTATGAAGGGGGCCTGAGGCTTCTCCTGAAGAAGGCGATTCCGATGGGGGCGGGGCTGGGGGGAGGGTCCAGCGATGCCGCGGCCGTCATGAGGGCGGTCGAGCTCCTGACCGGGCGGAACTTAGCCCCGTCGGCCTATCCGGAAATCGCTTATAAAATCGGAGCCGACGTCCCTTTTTTCCTCACGGACGGGGCCAAATGGGTCCTCGGGATCGGCGAGGAGGTCCGTCCCGTGGCGTCCCTGCCTCCCCTCCATCTGATTCTTATTCATCCCGATGTGGCCATCTCCACCAAGTGGGTGTATTCCCAATTGAAAATCAATCCGTTGACAACCCCACCCCCCGCTGTTAGCCTCCGCGCCGCTTTTGAGTCGATGACGTGCCTCTGCACGTATTTGACCAACGATCTGGAATCGGTCGTGCTGCCCCACTATCCGGTGGTCGGAGAGGCGAAAGAAGCTCTCAAGACCTTTGGCGCAGACGCGGCCCTTATGTCCGGGAGCGGATCGACCGTCTTCGGTCTATACTCCGACCCCCAAAAGAGGGACGAAGCCCTCAGAGTGCTGAAAGCAGCCCATCCCGAATGGTGGGTTGCCGCAGCATCCAATTTGTTGTGATCCCTCTTGGGGAGCAGCCGAGGATCCGGCTTTGCCGGTCCGAAGGCGTCGAGGGGTGAAACCCCTCGAAGTTATTTTCGGGGGTCGTCTAACGGTAGGACAGGGGCCTTTGAAGCCCTTAATCGTGGTTCGATTCCACGCCCCCGAGATTGAGAATGAGAGAAACGAAATGTCCATCTACCAACAAATGAAAATCTTCTCCGGGACGGCCAACCCGGAGCTTGCCCAGAAGATCGCGGACGACATCGGCGTTCCCCTGTGCAAGTCGACCATCCGGCGGTTCGCGGACGGGGAGATCTTCGTCGAGGTTCAGGAAAACGTCCGAGGCATGGACGTCTTCGTCATTCAATCGACCTGCGCGCCGGTGAACGAGAACCTGATGGAGCTCCTGATCATCATCGACACGCTCAAGCGGGCGTCGGCCGACCGGATCACCGCGGTGATACCGTACTACGGTTATGCCCGCCAGGATCGAAAGGTTCAGCCGCGCACGCCGATCACCTCCAAGCTCGTGGCGGACCTCCTGACGGCGGCGGGCACGCAACGCGTGCTCGCGATGGACCTGCATGCGGGCCAGATCCAGGGTTTTTTCAACATCCCCTTCGACCATCTCTACGCGACGCCGATTTTTCTCGATTGGTTGATGAAGGAGAGAAACGCGCCGGACGATCTCATCATGGTGACCCCGGACGCCGGCGGCACGGAGCGCGCGCGGGCCTACGCCAAGCGGTTGAACGTGGAGCTCGCGGTCATCGACAAGCGCCGGACGGGTCCGAACCAGTCGGAGGTCATGAACCTGATCGGCGACGTCTCCGGCAAGCACGCCGTGATCGTCGACGACATCTGCGACACGGCGGGGACGCTCACCCAGGCGGCCAAGGCCATCATGAACCACAAGGCCAAGTCGGTGATGGCCATCTCCACGCACGGGGTGCTCTCGGGGCCGGCGATCCAGCGCATCAACGAGTCCCCCATCGAGGCGCTGGTGGTCGCAGACACGATCCCGATGGGCGACAAGGTCAAGCAATGCCCCAAGATCAAGGTTTTGTCGGTCGACAATTTGCTCTCGGAGGCGATCCGTCGGATTCATACGGGTGAATCCGTGTCGTCTCTGTTCGTCTAGCCAGGAGTCACTATGGAAAGGTTAAAAATAGCAGCGGAAGTTCGTGAGTCGGGGCGCAAGGGGCTGAACCGCCGGCTCCGCAAGGACGGGCGGATACCGGCGGTCCTGTACGGCCGCGGCGAAAAACCGGTCAATCTCTCCCTCCCCACCAAGGAATTCACGCACATGATGAAGGGGGCATCCGGCATGAACGCCCTGATCGACCTGAGCCTGAGTGCGGGAGGCAAGGCCAGCCAGCTCGTCGTCATGGTGAAGGACTTCCAGACGGACGCCCTCCGTCACGTCATCTCCCATCTCGACCTCTTGAAGATCGACATGACGCAGAAGATCGTGGTCAAGGTGCCCATTCACGTCGTGGGCAAGTCGGTGGGCGTCACCAACGGCGGCTTGCTGGAACAGGCCAACCGCGAGATCGAGGTGCGATGCCTTCCCGGGAACATCCCCGAGAGGATCGACGTCGACATCACGCCGCTGGACATCGGTCAAGCCGTCCATACCAAGGACCTCGTTCTTCCGGAAGGCGTCGAGGCGGTGACCGGAGCGGATCAGCCGATCGTGTCGGTCGTCACCCCGCGCGAAGAGGAAGTGGCGGCCCCGGCGGTGGAAGCGGCCCCGGCGGAGGGTGCGGCGGCGGCCCCGGCGGGCGGTGAGGCCGCCCCGGGCGCAAAGGCGGAAGCCAAGCCCGAGGCCAAGGCGAAATCCGCCGGAGGCGGAGAGGCCAAACCGGAAAAGAAGTAAATGAAGCTCGTTGTTGGTTTGGGGAATCCCGGGGAAAAATATCAGGGAACCCGCCATAATGTCGGCTTTGACGTCATCGAGAGATTGGCGGATCGCCATGGAGTCCGGATCTCCAAAAAGGGTTTTTCCTCCCTGTGGGCGAAGGGTTCGGTCGGCGGCGCGGACGTCCTGTTTCTCCTCCCGCAGACCTACATGAACCTGTCGGGAAGGGCGGTGCGCGAGGCCCTGGACTATTACCGGTTGGGCCCGGGCGATCTGGCGGTCGCCCACGACGACCTGGACCTGGCCCTGGGCCGGGTCAAATGGGATTTCGAGTCGGGCGCGGCGGGGCATCGGGGCGTGAGTGCGATCATCGATCACCTGGGCACGAAGGCGTTTCGCAGGGTCCGGATGGGGATCGGGCGTCCGCAGGCGAAAGAGGATGTCGAAGGATTTGTTCTGTCTCCCTTCGCGAAGGGCGAGCGGGAGGCGGTGGAGGCCATGACGGAAGAAGCCGTCGGTCTTTTGGAATCATGGATTCGGGAGGCAAAATGAGCGAGAAAGCACGGAAGTACGAAACGATCTACATCCTGAGGGCGGACATCACGGATGAGGCCGAGAAGAAGATCAACGACAAGATCGTTGAGGTGGTGGCGAGGTTCCAGGGCAAGTTGGACGAGACCAGGGATTTGGGCAAGAAGCCGCTGGCCTACCGCATCGCCAAGCACACCAAGGGCCATTATTTTCAGTTGAACTACCAGGGCGGCGGACAGGTGGTCGAGGAGCTGGAGCGCCATCTGAGACTGTCGGAGGACGTGATTCGCTTCCTCACGGTGAAGGAGGTGCAGCGCCGTGACATCCGCGAAGAACCCCGTCCCGGCATGCATAAGGAGCCGCATGGTAAGGAGATGCATCCGCATCAGGAGGTGACGACATGAGCACAGCACCGGCACGGAGAACCAAGAAGAAGGTCTGCCGTTTTTGCAGCGATCATCAAATCTACCTGGATTACAAGGAGCCCAAGCTGCTCTCATCCTTTGTGACCGAGCGCGGGAAGATCATCCCCCGCCGCGTGACCGGCAACTGCGCCTACCACCAGCGCCGGGTCCAGGAGGCCGTGAAGAGGGCGCGTATTCTGGCGCTTCTTCCGTTCACGGCGAATTACCAGCCTTAAAAGGCCCGCATGTTCCTCGCCATCGCCCTTTCGACGGGACTCACGCTCGTCCTTTTTCTGACGGGCCTCTTGGTCGTCTTTACGCCGCTTCCCGTTGCCTTGGCGTTCATCCGCAAGGGGATGGGAGCGGCCCTCGTCGTCTCCGCCGTTTCGCTGGTGGCGCTGGTCGCCCTGTACCGTTTGCCCGGGGAGCCGCTGACGTTCCTGCCGATGATGGTTTTCCACCCTTCGGTGTCCCTCCGGGGCGTCCTGGCTTTGAGCGTCGCCTATCTCTCGTACTATCTCTGGCTGGGGTGGATTGCGGCCTATTCCTCGCGCCGGACCGGCCGCTGGTCGTCCCTGGAGCCGTCCGTCGCCTGGATGACGGTTCTGGGACTGGCCGTTCCCGTCGCCGGCCTTTTCGTGTTCGCCGTCACGGCCAAGATGGATCTTTGGCAGAACGTGGGGACGGGGCTTCAGGACCTGTTCCGCCGCATGATCGACCTGCAGCAGTCCGCCGGGTTGGGGGAGGAGGATGCCGCGTTCCTGAGGGCGTCGGCCCCGCTGGTCGTGACCCGTTTTCTCCAGGTCCTGCCGTCCCTCTGGATCGACCTGACGCTCGCTGTCTTGAGCCTGACCGTGCTTTTTCTGCGGCGCTGGACCCGTGAGGAGAGGCTTTTTCCCAACTGGCCCGACTTCGGCCTCTGGCGCCTGAAAGAAATATGGATCTGGGCCCCGATCGGAGCCGGAGCCGTCTACTTTTTGAATGTCTACGCGGTTGAGTCGCCTGTGTTGGGCATCATCGCACTGAATGCCCTCATCGTCTTGGCGGCCGTCTCTATTTTTCAAGGCCTTTCCGTCGCGTCTTTCTTTTTCCGGACCCGCCTCTCGCCTCTCATGAGGTTGGCCGGATACCTGATTTTCTTCATCTTTCTCCAAGTCGGTCTGGTTGTCCTCGCGGCGGTCGGAGTTTCGGATTTTTGGTTTGATTTTCGAAAGTTGAAAAAGGTAGCCTAACGCGTTTTTTGGAGGGTTCCATGCAGATCATTCTTCGTGAAGATATTCCGTCGCTGGGCCGCGCGGGGGACGTGGTCAAGGTCTCGGAAGGTTACGGCCGCAATTTCCTCTTGCCCCGAAAAAAGGCGATCATCGCGACGCCGGGGAGCTTGAAGAAACTGGAGCAGGAGAAGCAGGTCATCGAGGCCAAGCGCGAGAAGGCGAAAAAGGAGGCTGAGGATCAGGCACAGAAGATCGCCGCCTTGACGGTGACGCTGGAGAAGCAGGCCGGAGAGGAAGACAAGATTTTCGGCTCGGTTTCGACGCGGGACATCGCCGCCGCCTTGGAAGCCCAGGGGATCAAGCTCGACCGCCGCCTCATCCGCATCAAGGAACCTCTCCGCAACGTCGGGGAGTACACCGTCGAGATCCATCTCCAGCACGAGGTGGTGGCCCCCCTGAAGATCACGGTCGTCAAAAAATAAGCCATGGAAGCCACGAAGGTAGAATCCATCGCGAGCCGGCTGCCGCCACAAAGCCTGGAGGCGGAGCAATCCGTCCTGGGCGGGATCATGATCGAGAACGACGCGATCAACCGCGTCATCGAGTTCGTGGAGCCGGACGATTTCTACCGGGAATCCCACCGCCGGATTTTCCGGGCGATGCTGGAGCTTTCCGAGCGCGGGGAGCCGATCGACCTGATCACGCTCACCAACACCCTCAAAGGGAGGGGCGACCTCGAGGACGTCGGCGGCTCGGCCTACCTCTCGCTCCTCGTGGACGGCATTCCGACCGCGGCCCACTCGGCCAGCTACGCCAAGATCATCCGTGAGAAGGCCATTTTGAGGCGCCTGATCCAGGGGGCCACCGAAATCGTGGCGCGCGGCTACGAGGCGAACGAAGACGTCGAGCAGTTTCTCGACCAGTCCGAAAAGATCGTCTTCGACATCGCTCAAAGACGCATCAAGCAGGGCTTCTTCCCCATGAAGGACATCGTCAAGCAGAGCTTCAAGACGATCGAAATGCTCTTCGAGCGCAAGGAGATGGTGACCGGCGTTCCGACGGGCTTTTTGGAGCTCGACCGCCTGACGGCGGGATTGCAGCCCTCGGATCTGATCATCGTCGCGGGCCGTCCCAGCATGGGAAAGACCGCCTTCGCCCTCTGCATCGCGGCGCACGCCGCTTTGCAGCGAAAGATCCCCTCCGCGATCTTCTCGCTCGAAATGTCCAAGGAACAGCTCGCCCAGCGCATGCTGTGCATGGAGGCGCGGATCGATTCGTCCAAGATCCGGGGCGGATTTCTTTCCGAGTCGGACTGGCCGCGCCTCACGCAGGCCTGCGGGGATCTCTCCGACGCGCCGATCTTCGTGGACGACACCCCCGCCATGAATATTTTGGAAATGCGCGCCAAGGCGCGGCGTCTCCAGAAGGAGAAAGGGTTGGGCCTGATCGTCGTCGACTACCTTCAGCTCATGCGGGGCATCACCTCCATGGACAGCCGCGAGCGCGAGATCTCCGAGATCTCCCGGTCGCTCAAGGCCCTGGCCAAAGAGCTCAACATCCCCATCATCGCTCTCTCGCAGTTGAACCGCATGGTCGAGAACCGGAAACCCCCCAAGCCCATCCTGGCCGACCTCCGCGAGTCGGGCGCCATCGAGCAGGACGCCGACGTGATCATGTTTCTTTTCCGGGAAGAAGTTTACGACCGCGACACCGTCAACAAGGGCATCGCCGAGGTCATCATCGGCAAGCAGCGCAACGGGCCCATCGGCGACGTCCGCCTGGCCTTCCTGGGTCCGTTTACGCGGTTCGAGAATCTCGCCCGCGATTTCGAAGCCACCCCGCCCCCGTACTGACCCATGGAAGACCTCCTGGTCGCCACGACCAACCAGGGCAAATTCGTCGAGATCTCCGCATTTTTCAAAGGACTCCCGTTCCGGCTCCAATCTTTGCGTGATTTGTCCGGCGCCCCTTCGGTCATGGAAGACGGGGAGACCTTCTTGGAGAACGCCCGCAAGAAGGCCCATGCGCTGGCCCGTTGGTCGGGCCGGCGGACATTGGCGGATGACAGCGGGATTGTTGTCGAAGTCTTGGGGGGCCGCCCCGGAGTGCATTCCGCCCGTTACGCCGGTGAGACCGCCACGGATGAGGATAACCGGCGAAAGCTGTTGGCGGAGTTGGAGGGTGTTCCGGAAGGGAAGAGGGGAGCGGCCTTCGTCTGCGTGTTGGTGTTGGCCCATCCCGATGGACGGGAGCTCGTCGCGGAAGGCCGCGTGGAAGGCCGGATCACGACCGTTCCCCGTGGGTCGGGCGGGTTCGGCTACGACCCCCTTTTTTTCGTCCCGTCGCTGGGCAAGACGACGGCCGAACTTGGCCTCCAGGAAAAAAATGGGATCAGCCATCGGGGACGCGCCCTTCGACTCCTGAAGGATCGTTTGCAGTCGGCAAGTTTCAAGAAATGAATAGATATCCATGCCTGAGCCCGATAATCTGGGTCACCTGACGCTTTCCCGATCCTAGGGGGTTTCTCATGGGTTCCTACTTGGGCTGGTTTCTTGGACCGCAGCTCACCTGGTGGATCGTCGGGTCCATCCTTCTCGTTCTTGTGCTCGGGTATACCGGATCGCCGCTTCTGATTTGGACCCTGGCCCTGGCGGCGATGCTCATTGGTTTTGGCGCGCCCCTTCCGGTTCTCTACGGCCTTCTCGCACTGGCCGTGGTCTTCAACGTGAGGCCGTTGCGGAGGATACTCGTGACAAGCGGCATCATGAAGCTGATGAAGGGTTTCATGCCGAAGATCTCCGAGACCGAACGAACGGCGCTGGAGGCCGGCGTCGTCTGGATCGAAAAGGACCTCTTTTCCGGCAAGCCGAACTTCAAAGGCATTCTGAAGGAGCCCTATCCCGAGCTGACGGCGGAGGAAAAAGCGTTTCTGGATGGCCCGGTCGAAAAGGTTTGTGCGGTGACGGACGATTGGAGGGTCTATCAGGAGCGCCAACTTCCGCCGGAAGCCTGGGATCTTTTGAAGAAGGAGCGGTTCTTCGGGATGGTGATTCCGAAAGAGTACGGGGGGCTTGGTTTCTCGGCATTGGCTCACAGCGCGGTCTTGCAAAAATTGGGGAGCCGCTGCGTGCCGCTCTGTGTGACGGCCATGGTGCCCAATTCCCTCGGGCCCGCCGAGTTACTGATTCATTACGGCACCGAGCCGCAGAAGAAGAAATACCTGCCGAGGCTCGCCACCGGCGACGAGATTCCCTGCTTCGCTCTCACGGAGCCCATGGCGGGCAGCGACGCGGGGTCGATCACGTCCAGCGGCGTCCTTTTTAAGGGAGACGATGGCAGGCTCTACCTGAGGCTCAACTGGAACAAGCGATGGATCACGCTCGCCGCCATCTCCACGGTCTTGGGCCTCGCCTTCCGGCTCAAGGACCCCGACAATCTCCTGGGCAAGGGGGAGGAGGAAGTGGGGATTACCTGCGCCCTCATTCCCTCGAAGACCAAGGGCGTCGTCCTAGGCCGGCGGCACGATCCCCTGGGCGTGCCGTTTTACAACTGTCCCACCCAGGGCCACGACGTGATTGTCCCGGCCGAGGAGGCCATCATCGGCGGCCTGGAATGGGCCGGGCGCGGCTGGCAGATGCTCATGGAATCGCTCGCCGCGGGGCGCGGTATTTCCCTTCCGGCTCAGTCGGCCGGCGCGGCGAAGCTCACCGCGCGCGTCGCGAGCGCCCACGCGAGCATCCGCAAGCAGTTCGGCGTGCCGATCGGTTCGTTCGAAGGAATCGAGGAGCCTTTGTCCCGGATCGGCGGTTACAACTACCTGATCGAGGCGGTGCGCCGCTTTACCTGCGGGGCGATCGACCAGGGCATCAAGCCTCCGGTCATCACCGCCATGGCCAAGTACAATACGACGGAACTCGCGCGAAGCATTTGGAACGACGGCATGGACATCCTCGGCGGCGCGGGCATCTCGCGCGGACCCCGGAATCTTCTGGCCCACGGGTACATGGGCTCTCCGATCGCCATCACCGTCGAGGGCGCAAACATCATGACCCGCACCTTGATCATCTTCGGGCAGGGTGCGATGCGCGCGCATCCCTTCGCATTTCGCGAGGTGGCCGCCATCGAAAAGGGAGATCTCGCCGACTTCGACCGGGCCCTGTGGGGCCATGTCGGCCACGTGGTTCGGAACCTCTGCCGCGCGGCTCTCTTGAGCGCGACCCGCGGCGGGCTCGCCGGCTCCCCCGTGGGCGGCCCCGTCTCCCAATATTATCGCAAGATCGCGTGGATCTCGGCCTCCTTTGCCGTCATGGCGGATGTCGCGATGGGCATGCTGGGAGGGACGCTCAAATTCCGCGAAAAAATCACCGGACGCTACGCGGACATTCTTTCGTGGATGTACATGGGAACCTGCGTCCTCCGCCGCTTCGAGGCGGAAGGGAGCCGCAAGGAGGACCTGCCGTTCGTCCATTTCTGTCTCCAGCAGGCGCTGGCCAAGATTCAGCGTGCGTTTGACGGCATCTTTGAAAACATCGGGGGTCCCTTGGGGCTGGGTTGGTTTTTTCGCACGGTCGTCCGCGCCTGGTCGCATGTGAACGCCCTGGAGGACGAGCCGGCCGACCACGTGACCCGCGAGATCGCGCGCCTCATCCAGACCGACGGCGAGCAACGCCTCCGGATGACGGAAGGCATCTACGTTCCCAAGCGGGAGGGCGAGGCCCTGAAGCGGCTGGAGGACACCTTCAAGGTCGTCAAGGTGGCGGAGGGCACCGAGAAGAAGATCCGCAAGGCGATCAAAGAGAAGAAACTGCCCAAGGTCAAGGGACCGAAGTTGGTGGAGGAGGCCCTCAAGGCGAAGGTGATCACGGAGGCCGAGGCCGAGAACTTGAAAAAGGCCGACGAGATGCGGCTGGACGCCATCACGGTCGACGACTTCTCGCAGGACGAGTATCTGGGAAAGGTTTCCGTCAAGACCGCAAAGACAGCGAACGCCTGACGCAAGAATTGACCCGTTCAGCCTTCTGCTGTTACCTTCCATGACATTCGGGGCGTCCCTCTCCCTGTAGAAGATTGATGGTAGGGACTGTCCCGATCATTTATAGTTTTCTCTGAAGGTACGGGGCGTAGCTCAACCTGGTAGAGCACCTGCTTTGGGAGCAGGGGGTTGCTGGTTCAAATCCAGTCGCCCCGACAAACGAGTTCGATAATTCGATAAGGAGAAATCCATGTCCAAAGTCGTCAAAGTCGCCCCGGCCTCGGAAATCACTCCGAAGCAGGCCAAGATCATCGAGGTCGACGGAGCCCAAATCGCCGTCTTCAACGTGGACGGCTCGTTCTTCGCCATCAACAATGTCTGCCCGCACCGCGGCGGGCCTTTGGGGGAGGGGGACGTCGAGGGAACGGTCGTGACCTGTCCCTGGCACGGCTGGCAGTTTGACGTGAAGACGGGGCAGAATCCGGTCAACCCCGCGGCGAAAGTCAAGACGTTCGCCTGCAAGGTGGAAGGCCCCGACGTCTGCGTCGAGGTCATGGATGCCTAAGTGCGTGGTGTGCCTGACGACGGTTGCCAAGAGAAAAGACGCCGAGCGGATCGCTCGCCATCTGGTCGCCGGGAAATTCGCCGCGTGCGTGAACGTCATTCCGGGGATCGTCTCCCATTACCGCTGGAAAGGTAAAGTTTGTCGCGCCGCGGAGCTTCTGCTCGTCATGAAAACGGCGGCCTTCAAGGCGAAACAACTCGAAATGCAGATTCAGGCCATCCATCCTTACGATCTGCCCGAATTCGTCGTGCTCCCGATCGTTGGCGGCTCGCCTCGCTATTTGAAATGGATCCTGGAAAGCTAGATCTGAAGTCTTCTCGCCGTCAGAAAAATCACGATCAATCCCAGCAACAGGACGATCCCGTTGTTGATCACCGACCAGCGATGGATGCGGTCGAAGACTTCCTTGATGTGGACGAGCTCGGTCTGGCTCTGCGTGATCTGCATCTCCTCTTTGAGCGCGCGCGCCTTGGGGTGGGTGATGAGGCCGTTGGTGACGGTCAGAAAGACCATCACCGCGATCAGGAGAAGCTTGGCCCACGACCAGGTGCCCGTCTTGAACCCAGAGACCAGGAGGCAGGCGAAGGCGACGAGGCCGCAGATCCAGCCCAAGGGGTAGTATTTCGGAAAGATCGCCGAAACGGCCTTGCCGGCGAATTCCGGCGGCAGACTGTGAAAGATCGACGGGGCGCCGATGAACGAGAAGAAGATGATGCCGCCGATCCAGGCGACGAGGGAGATGAGGAAGACGGCGGAAACAATGGTCATAGGGCCCGCGTATCACGAACGAAATTTTCTGTCGAGTCTGGCGGGTTGAACTTTGCCGGTCGAGGGGAGTAGAATGCGTCGATGAAACTCATGATCATCGATGACGAGCCGGACGTCGCGCACTTGGCGGCGCGCCGTATCCGCTCGTGGGGGCATGACGTTGTCTGCCTCTATGAAGGAGAAGGGGCGGTCGAGGCGGTTCGGAGAGAAAGGCCGGCCTTGATCCTCCTGGATATCCGTTTGTCCGGCCTGTCCGGTATCGATGTTTACCGGGGGATTCGCGAGGAAGAATCACTGAAGTCGACTCCGATCGTTTTTTTCTCCGCCCATGGATCTCAGGAGGAGTACTGTTTGAATCAACTGGGAGCGCAAGGATTTATCCGCAAACCCTATGACCCCGAGGAGTTTCGTGAAACCATCACGAACTTGCTCGGGAAAGGAGGATGAGATGACGACACCCAACCAACAGATCCTCATCGTCGAGGATGATCAGGACATGCAGGACCTTCTCGCGAAGAAGCTTAATGCCGGCGGCTATTCCTGCATTTCGGCATTGACGGTTGAGGACGCCTTGAAGGCGCTTCGAAAAGAAAGGCCCAATCTGGTCATCTTGGATTTAGGTCTGCCGGACGCCAGCGGGACGGCCTTTTTACGGAACGCCAAGAATTGGCTGCCTCCGGGGGTCAAGGTGCCTCCCGTGATCGTTCTGAGCGGACATGGCGACAGGGAAGTGGTGGATTACGCCATCGGCGAGGGAGCCGTGAGATTCCTGACGAAGCCCCTCGATTCCGAGATGCTGCTGATGGCGGTCGGCGACTGCCTTATGTCAGAGGGACGGCCTTCTTCTTCACGGGAAGGGAGTCCGGAAAGGCGACCGTGAGGCGGCTTCCCCGGCCGTGCCGGCTGTCGACCAGGATCCGGCCCTTGTGTTGGCCGACGATCAGACGGCAGACGGCAAGCCCGACTCCGGATCCGCGTCTTTTGATTTTTCCGGAAGCCTGACCAAACATCTCGAAGATCTTTTCCTGGTCTTCCTCCTTGATCCCGATCCCTGTGTCTTTCACGTCGATAAGAACGTGGCGGTCGGACGAACGGAGACCCGCGACGATCGTTCCGCCCTTGTCCGTAAACTTGACGGCGTTGTCGAGCAAGTTGATGACCACCTGTTTGATCTTATCGGGATCACAGACCGCGAACAGCGGCTCGGAAGGGAGATCCAGGCTAAAGGAGATCCCCTTGTTTTGCATGGCGAGCTTCATCAGGTCACAAGTTTCTCGGATCAGCTGGGACATATTCGTCCTTTCGAAGAAGACGTCCATCTTGCCGGATTCCAATTTGGAGTAGTCGAGGACGTTGTTGATGAGGCGAGTCAGCCGCACGACGTTGTTCCTGGCGATGCCGAGCGTCTTCCGCTGATCTTCGGTGACGGGGCCGTCGATTCCGTCCAAAACGACCTCGATACCCGCCTTGATGGAGCTTAAGGGTGTTCGGAGCTCGTGGGAGACCATCGAGGCGAACTCGGATTTGACCTCCTCGCCGCGCTTCCGTTCGGAAATCGACGCGGCGAGGGGGAGAGCGGTCAGGACGGCCACCGCCAGGAAGAGTTGCAGGAACAGAAGATCTTCATAATGCGTCCGGCCGGCGAAGGGGCCAAACCCCTGCAGGGTTCCCCAGACCGCGAAGGCGGAAACGGTGAGCGTCGCCGCCGTGGCCCCCTTCGGCCCGAAACGGATGGCCATCCAGATCAGCAGGGGAAAAATATAGGAACGGAGATGGGACGCCAGGTGAGCGTCCAGCCACCCTGCGAAAATGCCTTGCGCGGCCGCGATCAGAAGCGCGAAGAGACCGATCACCTCAAGGACCTTCCAGGGCGCCTTCCACACGGTGGTGAGGAAATGGGGGACGTCGCTCCAGGTCATCAGGAAGGGCGTCAGGACCAAGATGCCCAGCATGTCCCCGACCCACCATTCGAACCACAGGGAGGAGTAGGACGCCCAAGAGGCGCTGCCTTCCAGGCAAAGGCTCGTGACGCCGATCGTGGCCGCGGCCGTGGTGCTCACGAGCCCCCCCAAGACGATGAGCCCCAGGACGTCGCGCAGGCGTTCCATCGCATTTTGAAACCCGAGGACTTTCCGGAGCAGAAAGGCCCCCAAGAGCGCCTCGATCGTGTTGCCGCAGGCGATGGCCAGTACCGCCGGCCATTGCAGGCTGGTGAGGGTATTGACCAGGAATGCGCCGAGGAAAACGCCGGGCGCGAGGCGATAGCCCCCCAAGAGGAGGGCCGCCAGGGCCAAGCCGGCCGGGGGCCAGACGAACGTGACGTTCGCATGCTGGGCCGCGACCGACAGGCCGAGCCTTCCGGCAATCAAATAACAGACGGCTATGGCCGCCGTCGCCGCCGCCATTTTCCAGGTTCGATGGGACTTGGTCTTTTCTTCCATGACGCGTCCGGCCAAGAGCCTACCACAACTCGCTCAAAACGTGACACCTCCGTCACGCCTCCTTACGGTCACGACCGCTTCCAAGGTCAAAGAACCGAATAATTCCAGATAGGATCGATGTTCTTCCTCTTGGCCGCCCAATTGCTCTATTGCTCTGATGTCCAAAAGGGAGGACCCCATGCCCGGACTCCGGCTCATCGCGGTCGTTTTGTTGGCGATCGGGACGGTCGTCGTGCCGCGTTTCGAACGCGAGAAAGGAACGGCCTTCGCCGAATACGTCCAAGACGCCCGGGGAGGGGGGGATGAGGTCCTATGTCCCGTCCTGAAATTCGGCGGCGACGACCTTGTCTGCTCTCCGGACCAGCGTTCTGGCTTTTTGGCCGTCGCCTCGGAGGCCATTTGGCCTCTGCCCGGGAGGGTGACGAGCGGTTTCGGAAACCGGCGATCGCCGTTTTACCGTGCGACGGATTTTCACGAGGGGATCGACATCGCGGCGCGGAGAGGCATGCCGATCCGGGCGGTCGCGGACGGGATCGTCGCGTTCGCGGGATTTGAGCGCGGCTACGGCCGAAAAATCGCGATCGACCACGGATTCGGGGCGTCCTCGGTCTACGGGCATGCCTCGAAACTTTTCGTTCGCGAAGGTCAGTGGGTCCAAAAGGGGGACGTGATCGGCCTCGTCGGCAGCTCGGGCGCGGCGACCGGGCCGCACCTTCATTACGAGCTACGTCTGGCCCGCGTCCCCTTCGACCCGCGGGCTCTGTACCAGGGCCGTTTCCCATTATGACGGTCTTTGAGAGGGAGCGTCCATGTCTCTCGAATTTCAGGGATGCGTGAAGCCGACGCTGGGCGTGGAGGTCGAGGTCCAGCTGATCGATCGTACGAGCAAGGACCTGGCCGCCGCCGCGGAAGCGGTCCTCAAGCGCGCCGAGGGCGTCGAGGATCTGTGCCTGAAGTCGGAATTGACGGTCGCCATGGTGGAGATCAATACGAAGATCTGCGCGAACGTGCGGGAGGTGGCGGAGGATCTGTCCCGGCAGATGGACCGGCTCCGGGGGATCGCGAACTCCCAGGGATTGAAGATCGCTGTCTCTGGGACGCATCCGTTCCAGGATTGGCGGGAGCGGAGGATCTTTCCGGATCAGAGGCACACGCATCTTCTGGAAAAATTCCAGTGGCTGGCGCGCCGCTGGACGACCTTCGGGCTTCACGTGCACGTCGGGGTGAAGAACGGCGAGCGGGCGATCGCCATCCTGAACGCGCTGATTCCGTACATCCCCCATCTCTTGGCGCTGTCGGCGAGTTCCCCGTTCTGGGGAGGGACCGACACGGGGCTCGCCTCCTGCCGGGCGGCCGTGACCGAGTCGTTCCCGACCGGCGGCCTGCCGTATTTTCTGCCGGGATGGAAGGAGTTCGAAAAATTTTTCGAGACGCTTCAGGCCACGGGCGCGATCGGCTCCATCAAGGATCTCTATTGGGACATCCGACCTCACTATGACTTTGGAACCATCGAGGTCCGCGTCTTCGACGGCATCCCGACGTTGCATGAAACGCTCGCCCTCGTGGCCCTCGTGCAGTGCCTGGTCGTTTGGATCGACGATCAACTCGAAAAGGGGGGGCGGACGGGTCAGATCCGGATGCAGCGCTACTGGACGGCGCCGGAAAACAAATGGCAGGCGGCCCGCTACGGATTGGAGGGACATATCATCCTCCGGGAAGGGGAGGACCGGCGGCCGATCAAGGAGGAGATCGAGAAGCTCTTGGAGATCTTGAAGCCAGCGGCGGCGACGCTTAACTGCGCCGAAGAGCTTTCATGGGTGAGGGACATCCTTCGGTCGGGTTCGAGCGCGGACCGCCAGCGGCGCATCTTCGCCGAGACCCGGTCCTTGAAGGCCGTGGTCGACGCCTTGATTGCGGAGCTTCAGGAAAATCGCACGATCGAGGAATCGGTCTTCGGGAGTCCCCCCTTACGATTATTGCCCATCCTTCCTTAAATCTGATAGAATGCATCGCGTCATGAGAGAGGTCTCTTTTCGTGGGTACTCTCCTGGGCGACAGATTTGAGATCCTGAAGGAGCTCGGAAGGGGCTCTCGGGGGATCGTCTACCTCGCGTCGGACCGCGAGAGGGGCCGGGAAGTCGCCCTCAAGGTCTTCCCTTTTTCCCACCACCCATCCGGACTCGCCGACGAATTCCGCAACGAGTTCTCCATCCTGTCCCGCCTTCACAATCCGTCCCTGGCGGAGATCTATGAGATCGGATTCGATCCCGACGGCAAGAGTTTCTTCCTCGCCGAGGAGTATTTCGAGGGGGAACCGCTGTCCCGATGGTCGGGAAGGCTGAGTTTCCAAAGGCTCGCCGCCATCGCCGCCCAAGTTTGTCAGGTCCTGCAGTTTCTCCACCAGCAAGGGATCTTTCACGGGGATCTGAAACCGAGCAACATTCTGATCAATGAAAAGGCGGAAAACGGTTTCAAGCTGGTCGATTTCGGGCTCGCGCGGCGGGCCATTGCGGTCTCTGAAGCCCCTGAATCCGAAGGAGCGGCGGGCCAGCCGGGAACGGTCTCGGGGACCCTCCCGTACATGGCCCCCGAGCTCTTCATGGGCGCGCCGGTGGACGGCCGTTCGGACCTCTACTCCCTCGGAGCGACCCTCTATGAACTGGTGAGCGGGCATCCTCCTTTCGAGGGCCGGGATGCACCGACCCTCGTGGAGCAGCACCTGTTTGTGATGCCGATGAACCCGGTTCCAGAGGGATCCGCGATGCCCAAGGAGTTCGGCTTTCTGATCCTTCGGCTTCTGAACAAGGACCCCGCGGACCGGTTCGAGGAGGCGAACGACGTCATCCGCGCCCTGAATCTCCAGTTTCACTTCAATTTTCCCTTGGGTCCCGAGAAGCCGGTCCTGACGCCGGCCCAGGCCGAGGAGCTTCAAAAGAAGCACGTGGAGCGGCTTTACGAATGGGCAGTTCGTTTCTACAAGGACCGCGACGACGCGGAATCCCGGCGGCTCCTGGCCGAGATCTACCACCGTCAGGGGAACTGGGATGAGGCCGAAAACCTGCTCCAAGGCCTCACCGGTCAGCGGGTCCAGCTCCTTTTGCTTCAGATCGGTTTGAAAAAGGGCCGCTTCGAGTGGGTGCGCGAGGAAGGAACGCGGCTGGCCCAAGGGCCCCAAGCGTCCATCGACGGGGCCCAAAGGGGCCTTCTCCTCAACACCCTCGGCGAGGCCCTCTACTACCTGGGACAGTACGCCGACTCGGAGGAGGCCTTTCGCGAGGCCTTGTCTTCCTTCGAAAAATTCCAGGACAAGGCCTCCCGTGCCTCGCTCTTGAACAACCTGGGCAATCTGAAGATCCGCGACGGCAAATGGGAGGAGGCCAAGGCCTTCTACGAGGAGAGCGTCGCCTTGAGCCGCGGGAGGGGAGACGTTCTGAGCGAGGGGTTGTATTTGATGAGCCTCGGATACGCGTATCATTTGAAGGAGAGATACGAGGAGGCCCTCTCCTACTATTCCCAGAGCGAGGCGATCCTCGAGGCGATCGGTTACCGGCCGGGCATCGCCAAGGTCAAAAGCAATCTCGCCAACCTCTTCATCGCCGCGGGGTCCCTGGAAAAGGGGGAGGAGAAGCTCCGGCAATCCGAGGAGATCGCGATCGAAAAAGGGGACCGGTTTCTCATCGCCTACGGACGCCTCCTCTCGGGGGACCTTTTGAAGAAGAAGGGAAGTCTCCCGGAGGCCCTCGCGGCCTACCGCGAAGGGAAGAGGCTGTTCCATGATTTGAAGAGCCCCCACGAGGAGTCCATCGCCGAGCGAAACCTCGCGGAAATGGAGGATGCCCTGAAGGCCGCGAAAGAGCCCGCGAAGGAAGCAACCCCATTGGAGGCTGCGGCCCCGGCCCCCCGGGAGAAGGCGGAACCCGCTCCCCCGTTTCTGAAGCGCGTCTTGGCGATCAACCGGAGGATCAGTCTTCTGCAGGATGTCGACGAGATCCTGGAAGTCATCATGGACGCGATGGTCGAGTTGACCGGGGCCGAGCGGGGTTTTCTGATCCTCCGCGAGGGCGGACAAAACGTCGTGAAGGCGACGCGGGACGCCGAACCCGGCGCGGAAGGGGAGCACGGGAGTTTTTCGAGCTCCCTGGTCAACCGCGTCCTGAAGACCGGGGAGCCGGCGATCACGATCGACGCCATGACCGACGAGCGGTTCTCCCATTCGCTTTCCATCCACGACTTGAAGCTCCGATCGATCGTCTGCATTCCGTTCCGCGTACGTGATGCCGTGATCGGCGCCGTGTACCTCGACAACAGGCACCAGCGGGGGGCCTTCACCGAGGCCGACATGGAGCTCCTGCAGGCCTTCGCCGACCAGACCGCCATCGCCATCGCCAATGCCTGGGCCTTCGAGGAATTGAAAAAGGGGGCGCTCGAGATCCGGAAATCTCAAGAGCTGCTCCAGCGCTCCAAAGAGGAGATCGAGGCGCTCAACCGGCAGCTCGAATCCACGTTGTCGGAAAAGGTCGTCGAACTCGACCGGACGCAGAAATCGTTGGCCGTCAAACAGGCCGCCTTGGAGCTCAAATACCGTTACGACGAGATCATCGGGCGTTCCCCGCCCATCATGGAGGTCCTGAAGCTCCTGGACCGCGTGACGGACAGCGACGTGTCCGTCTTTCTCCACGGCGAAAGCGGGACGGGGAAGGAGTTGATCGCCCGCGCGATCCACTTCAACGGGCCGCGCCGCAAGGGGCCGTTCATTCCGGTCAACTGCAGCGCGATTCCCGAGACGCTCCTGGAGGCCGAGCTCTTCGGCTATGCGAAAGGGGCCTTCACCGGCGCGGAACGGGACCGGGAAGGGCTCTTCGAGACGGCGAACGGCGGGACTCTCTTCCTGGACGAGATCGGCGACATGCCGCTCGCCATGCAGGCGAAGCTCCTCCGGGTCCTGGAGGACCGGCATATCCGTCCGCTCGGTTCGCAGAAGGTCGTGCAGGTGGACGTGCGGATCCTGACGGCCTCCAACCGGGACCTGAAGGACCTCGCGCGAGAGAAAAAGTTCCGTGAAGATCTCTTTTTTCGCGTTCACGGCGTGCGAATCACCCTGCCGCCTCTCCGGGCCCGGAAGGAGGATTTCCCTCTCTTGGTCGATCATTTCCTGGAAAAGTTCGCCAAGGATCACAAAGTCGCCAAGAAGACACTGACCCCGCGGGCCATGGACCTCCTGGCCGCGTATCCCTGGCCGGGCAACATCCGGGAGTTGGAGAGCGCCATCTTCAACGCCTGTCTTCTGTGCGCGGGGCGGAGCATCGGACCGGAAGAGCTGCGCCAGAAAGAGGAATTGTTCGGCGCCGGCGACGGAGAGGACGGGGGGGGACAGGAAGCGAAAGACCCCGAGTCCTTAAGCGGCATGCGCGCCGCGTTCGAGAAAAGGACCATCCGCCGCGCCTTGGAGGAATCCCGCGGCAACATCAGTCTCGCCGCCAAGAAACTGAAGGTCGCCCGCCCCCAGCTTTCGCGCCTGGTCAAGGCCTACGGGCTCAAGTCCTGAACGTAACGAAACATCCGTCCAGCCGTACTCATTCGTGACAGGCCCCCTTCCGGGTCCTCCTTGAAAACACGGAGTTTTCGTGCCTCGCCGGGATGGCATCCCGGTTGCAATCCCTTTGCACGTGGAAGGAGGGGCTTATGTTCCTCAAGATACTGAAAAAAACCGTGATTCATCTCATGTTGGCCGGCCCTCTCGGCCTTTTGACGATCCCCGGGGTCCTTGCCGGGGAGGACGCCACGTTCGTGCCGGTGCAGGACGAGCCCCCCGCCGCCTGCCGGGATCAGGCTCCATCCGAAGACGCCCGGTGTGCCCGTTGGTATTACCTGACGGAGAAGAACCGGCCCGACGCGTGGGACCACGATCGCCCGGCCTACAGCAAGAAGCAGCGCTGGTACCACGTCGGCAAGCCGGTTCCGCCGCCGAAGCCGCGGATTATCGTCTTGAAGGGCGTCAATTTCGACTTCGACAAGGCGGACATCCGTCCCGACGCCGAGCCGGTTTTGAGAAGCAATCTACCGGAGCTTCAAGCCCAGAACGTCCGCGTGCTGGTCGTCGGCCACACCGACGAGCGCGGCACGGACGAGTACAACCAACGGCTCTCCGAAAGACGGGCACAATCGGTGATGAATTGGTTCATCCAGAACGGCATTCCGGCGAGCCGCCTGTCGGCCGAGGGCCGCGGCGAATCCGAGCCGATCGCGGTGAACGAGCCCGTTGATGACGGCGGCGATACCCCCGAGGAGGACGCCTTCGCGGACCCCGGACGGGCCCTGAACCGCCGCATCGAGTTGCATATCCAGGACGTGGTTGTCACCAACCCGTAACCTGGGACCCATCATCGGGGGAAGGAGGCTTTATGTCGCGCAACCCATCTGTTGTGATTCTTGTCCTTCTGGTCGTCGCCGCGCTGTCCTTTCTGTCGGGTCCGGTCTCCGGCGATGAGAAGGACCGCGGTACGGTCAAAAAGCCGGACTACGTCGCCACCCCGCATCCGGAGGAAAGCCGCGCGCCGTCCGTCGACGACGTCCTGTCGCAATCCCCGAACCGGTCCCTGGCCGATGACCTCGACGGAAACGGTGTCGTCTCGCGCCTCGAATGGAAGGGCAAGCCGGCGGACTTCACCCGCCTGGACGCCAACGTGGACGGCGTGTTGAGCGAACGGGAACTGGATTCCTACGTCCAGATCGGCGTCGACCGGTTCGCAGAGCAGGATGCCGACCGCAACGGAGTCCTGACACGGAGCGAATGGAGGGATCGCATGCACTTTTTCCGGAAGCTCGACCGCGACAAGGACGGGATCCTGACGCGGAATGAATTCTATTTCGGGCCTTAGGAATCAAAAACACGGATGACTTCAAGGAGGTGCCGGATTTCATGGCGATGGTCCAGACGATCCGGGTCATGTAACGCTGTGCAAAGGGAACGAGGAGGATGATTTATGAAGACGTTCATTGTTTCTCTATTCTTGGTCATGGCGGCATTTGGCCTTTGGGGCTGCGATGGAGCGGGCGGAGAAGGCCGGCTTTCTGTGAGCCTTTCCTCAAATTCCGGCGGTTCAGGGGGGGGCTCGGCGGCCGCCTTGAACACGTCCTCCCCCGAGGTCGATCTTCAAACGGTCGAAGGGGTTTTCGTCACGATTGAAAGCGTGAAGGTGCATTTGGACGGCGAGGACGCCGATGAAGAAGGCGATGCCGATGAGGCGGATGATGGCGAGGAGGACGAAGGGGGATGGGTCACCGTGGCCTCCTTCGAGGAAGGAAAGACCGTCAATCTTCTCGATCTCCGGAATTGTATTTTCGAAAGATTGGGGGAGATCACGTTGCCGGCGGGCCGGAGCGTGTCCGAGATCAGGCTGGTCCTGATGGCGGAAGGGAATTTCATCCGGTTCGCGAGCGGAGAGGAGCAGGACGTCAAATTCCCGAGCGCCTATACCTCGGGTCTCAAGATCAAACTTCAGGGTGAAAACGCAGTCGTCAGTGAAAACGGGGAACTCCATATCGTCGTGAGGATCGACCTGGCTCATTCCCTGGTCTTTACCGGAAACGGAAAGATCCTTTTCAAGCCGGTCCTTCACGCGACGGTCGGAGGTCCGGACGCCGACTCCTTTATCAGCGGCCGGGTGACCAAGGCAGCGGACGATTCGGCCCTGGCCGGCGCTACCGTCACGGCTCATTCCGCCGAGGACGCTGAGGTCGAGAGTTCGGAGGAAACGGACACGGAGGGGAACTACGAGCTTTGCGTGGCCCCGGGTTCCTATGACGTCACGGCCTCGGAGGAGGGCTATCAGGACGCGACGGCCCGCGTCGATGTCGGCGGGGAGGAGACGGTGACTGCTGACTTTCATCTGGAGGCGTTATGAAAAGGATCCTTCTCTCTTCTTTCCTTGCGGTCCTTCTGACGGTCTGCGCGGCGCCGGCCCTGCAGGCCAAGTCGCCGTCGGCCTACGGGCCCAAGGGCAAGAGGTTCGGCGTGGGTCTTCACCTGGGCGAACCGACCGGTTTCACGCTCAAGGGATATTTGACCCAACGCTGGGCCTTGGACGGCATTTTCGCCTGGTCGTTCATCGATGACGCCCTGACGATCATCGGCGACGCGACCTTCGAAATTCTGGATATTCCCGTCGATACGAACGTCATCACGCTTCCGTTTTACGTGGGGGGCGGCGGCAAGGTCGCGATCAACGCGGGCGACGACGACCGGACGGAGGCCGCGATCCGCGTGCCCGTCGGTCTCGCCGTCCAGTGGGTGAATCATCCGGTCGAGGTATTCTTGGAGCTGGGCCCGGGCGTCAAGGTGGCCCCGGAGACCGAGTTCGATCTGACCGGAGGCATTGGTGTTCGTTACTACTTCTTCTAGCTTCCGCTACGAGCCGTAGCGAGAGCTGTCCCGCGGGAAGCGGGCTAGGGGATGACCCGGGAGGTGCTTTATGAAACGCTCGATATTCGAATCGATCCTGAGGGGAGGGGTCTTCTTCGTCGGCATCTTCTCGGCCGTTCTCGCCTCTCCGGCCCTTGACGCCTCCGGAAGCCAGCCGGACAGATCCCAAAAAGTCCTTTTCGACGTCCAGGGGATGAAGAACAGCCTCGACGCCGAGAAGATCCAAAAGGGTCTCAAGGGCCGGTTGGGCATCCTCTCGACCGAATGCGACCACGTCGGAGGCAAATGCAAGGTCGAGATCGATCCGACGAAGGTGAGGAAGGAGGATGTGGCGGTTGAGGTGAACAAGATGGGATTCCAGGCGTTCCTGGCACAATAATACGAGCCCAAGTTGACTTTGCCCGGGGGGTGTCCTAACTCCTCGGGCAAAGTCATTATGCGCGCCATCGCCCTGACCCTTTCGTTCCTCTCCCTTCTGACCCTGGCGCTCACGATGCGCGCGGGCCTCGTGGCCGCGCACGGCCAGAAATTCTTCGTCTCCCACCTTTATTGGTCGTTCGCGAGCATCGGGATCGTGGCGCTGACGCTCACCCTCTGCCTCATGTTCATTTTCAAGATGCACGGGATCATGCACGACCTGATCCGCCGCCTCGACGCGAAGGGTCCCATGGAGGACGGGCAGTGATCCACGTCTTGAGCTGGCTTCACGTGACGGGCGTGGCCATAAGCCTGGGGAGCAGCCTCTTTCTCGTTGGCGCGATGTTCCCCTCGCTCAAGTCGATCGAGGACCGGGCCCAGCGCATGAAGACGCTGGCGGCGGCGATTCAGTATTACCATCCCATCTTCCTCTTGGGCATCTGCACCGTCTTCATGTCCGGGGCCATGCGGCTGACCGACCTCAAGATCGGCTTCGGCCAATTCTACTATTCGTCGGTCGGCCACGTCCTCTTGTGGAAGTTCGGGCTCACCACGCTCATCTTCCTCATTGCCGGCGGCCAATGCTTCGGGATGGGGCTCAAGCTGCAACGAATGGCCAATGGGGTGATCGAGGGTACGCTTGAGCGGCAGGAGAGGCTGGCGAACGCGATTAAGAAGATGGCGGCCTACAATCTGATCCTCCTAGCCGTGACCATCTACTTCGGGCTCAAAATGATGCCGATTATTTATGGAAGCCCCGCTGTACATTAAACAGGTCGAGACCGGCCTGATGCAGAACTTCAACTACCTGATCGGCGACCCCTCGACGCACGAGTGCGCCTACGTGGACCCGGCCTGGGAGGTCGACCGGCTTCTCAACATCGCCAAGGTGGAGGGGTTCCGGATCACGAAGATCCTCCTCACCCACAACCACTTCGATCACATCGAAGGGGTCGAGGCCGTGGTCGCGGCCACCGGCGCCGAGGTGTACATCCACAAGGACGATGACCGGCCCCTCCAGAAGGGGACGGGAAGGCTGATCTCCCTGACCGACGGACAGGAACTGAAGGTCGGAAACCTGATCGTGACCGCCTTGAGCACGCCCGGTCACACGCCGGGATCGGCATGTTATCTCGTCAAGGCGCCGGGCGACCTGATCCCGCATCTGTTCACCGGGGATACGCTTTTTCAGGGGAATTGCGGGCGATCGGACCTGCCCGGGGGCGATCCCAAGGTGCTTTTCCAGAGCCTCTCGAAGCTCAAAGCGCTGGATCCGTCGACCAAGGTCTACCCGGGCCACGACTACGGCACCAAGCCGGTGACGACGATCGGCTACGAGAAGCTGCACAACCCGACGCTCAAGGTCAGGACCTATGCGGATTTTGACGTGATTCCGTAGGTGCTATTTCACCGACGCAAAATATTCCTTGGATTTGACGAGGTCGGGCTTCATCGTCTTGTCGCCCGGCTTCCAGTTGGCGGGGCAGACCTCTCCGGAGGTCTTGGCCATCTGCATGGCCTGGATCACCCGGAGCGTCTCCTCGGTTGACCGGCCGAAGTTGAGGAAGTTGACCGTCTGGTACTGAAGGACCCCGTCCGGATCGATCACGAAGAGGCCGCGGAGCGCGATGCCGCCGGGGAGCAGGACGCCGTAGTCGTTCGCGATCTGCTTGTTGATGTCGGCGAGCAGGGGATACTTGAGGCCCTGGATGCCGCCTTCCTTGCGCGGCGTCTTCGCCCAGGCGTTGTGGGAGAACTTGCTGTCGACCGAGACGCCCAAGACCTCGGCGCCCACCTTCTTGAACTTGTCGATCTCGTCGGAAAACGCGTTGATTTCCGTCGGGCAGACGAAGGTGAAGTCGAGCGGGTAGAAGAAGAGGACGAGCCATTTGCCCTTGTAGTCGGCCAAGGAAATCGACTTGAATTCGTCGTTGCCCAGGGCCGCATCCGCCTTGAATTCGGGGGCTTTTTGTCCGACTTGGATCATAAAATTTCTCCTTTTAATTGTGTGTAGGGGCGATGCTCGTCATCGCCCGGTCGGCGAAGGTTGACTGCAAAACCATTCGTAGTCAATCAACTCTTTGATCGTCGGCTTGTCGCCGCACACCGGGCAGCCGGGGTCGCGGCGGATCTTCATCTCGCGGAACCTCTGCGAGAGCGCGTCATACATGAGGAGACGTCCGATGAGCGTGTCCCCCGTTCCCAAGACGAGCTTGATGGCCTCGACGGCTTGAATCGAGCCGATGATCCCCGGCAGCACGCCCAAGACCCCGGCCTCGGCGCAGGACGGCGCCATTTCCGGAGGCGGCGGCTCGGGATAGAGACAGCGGTAGCAGGGGCCTCCGGCGGCGGCATGGAAGATGGCCACCTGGCCCTCGAACCGGAAGATGCTGCCGTCGACCAAGGGTTTCTTGGCGAAGACGCAGGCGTCGTTGATCAAATAGCGCGTCGGGAAATTGTCGCAGCCGTTCACGACGATGTCGTAATCCGCGATGATCTTCATGACGTTGTCGCGCGAGAGCCGCTCCAGAATCGGGACGATCTTGATCTCCGAATTGATGCCCTTCAGCCGCCGCGCCGCCGATTCCGCCTTGGGATTCCCCACCTCCTGCTCGCTGTGCAGGATCTGGCGTTGGAGGTTGGAAAGGTCGACGGAGTCATAGTCGATGATGCCGATCGTGCCCACGCCCGCGGCCGCGAGATAGATCGCGGTCGGGCAGCCGAGGCCCCCGGCGCCGATCAGGAGGATCCGCGATTCCAGGAGCTTCAACTGGCCCTCTTCGCGCACCTCCGGGAGGAGGATGTGCCGGGCGTAGCGCGAGGACTGCGCGGGGGTCAGCATCTTCTTTTGTTGGATCGGCAGTCCGGCGTCCTTCCAGCCGTTGAAGCCGCCGGTCATCGAGGACACCTTTCCGTAGCCCAAGTGGTTCAAGGCCTTGGCGGCCAAGGCCGAGCGGACGCCGCCGGCGCAGTAGCAGACGATCTCGCGGTTCCGGTCCGGGACCTCGTCCTCGATCTGGAGCTCGAGCAGACCCCGGGGGATGGTGACGGCGCCCGGCACGACGCCCCCCTCCCATTCGTCGGGCTCGCGGACGTCGACGAAGACCACGTTGGGGTCCTTGGTCTTTTTCGCGGCCTCGTCCGGCCGGATCTCCCGGATCTCGGATTTGACCTTCTTGATCAGCTCTTGGAAGTTCGGCATGAGGGCAAAATAAGGTGATTCCTTGAGATATGTCAATTGATCGCCCCTACTTGACCTCCCGGATCATTTCCAGGAATATGAAAGCACTATGACGACGCCGCCGACTATCGATCCTGAAATTATTGAAGAAATCGACCGCTACGAAGCCATGGTCAAGAAGTTTCGGGCGGGCGAGATCACCCAGGATACCTTCCAGCGCTTCCGTCTGCAGCACGGGGTTTACGGCCAGCGCCAAGACAACGTGCAGATGATCCGGATCAAGATCCCCCTGGGAATGTTGACGGCCGAGCAGATCGATTGCATCGCGGAGTTGGCCGAGACCATCGCACACGACAACGGCCACCTGACGACGCGCCAGGACATCCAGATCCATTACGTGAAGCTCGAGAACACCCCGATGCTCATGCGCAAGCTCGCGGCCGTGGGGCTCACGACCCGAGAGGCCTGCGGCAACACGGTCCGGAACGTGACATGTTCCCCCGGCGCGGGCGTTGATCCGGACGAAGTCTTTGACGTGACACCCTATGCGCGCGGGGTCGCCTATCATCTCCTGAGGAACCCGATTAACCAGAACCTTCCGCGCAAGTTCAAGATCGCCTTCGACGGCGGCGGGCGTATCACGGCGCTGCCGATGCTGCACGACCTGGGCGTGGTGGCGAAGATCGAGAATGGGACAAGGGGCTGGAAGGTCTTCGTGGGCGGAGGTTTGGGTTCCAGCCCGCGCATCGCCAAGGTCCTGCACGAGTTTCTTCCGGTGGAGGAGTTGATCCCCTGGACGCACGCCGTCCTGCAGGTCTTCGACCGGCACGGCGAGCGGAAGATCCGCTCCAAGGCCCGGATCAAGTTCCTGATCGACAAGTGGGGGTTTGAGAAATTCAAGGACGAGGTGACGAAGGAGAGGACGTCGATCAGGGTCGACCCGGCCTGGAACGACTACCTCAAACACCTTTCGGATTGGGAAGAGAAGCCCCCGGTCGTGGACGACAAGAAGATCCCGAAAGCCTCGGAATCAGCGGAATTCCTCGCCTGGAAAAAGACCAACGTGACGCCCCAGAAGCAGAAGGGTTACTCGATGGCGGAGATCCGCCTCACCACCGGCGACATGAATCCCCGCCAAATGCGCGCCTTCTCGGACATCCTGCGCCGCTATGCCGGCGGCAAGTGCCGGAACTTCGTCCACCAGAACTTCCTGATCCGCTGGGTGCGCGACCAGGACCTGCCCGCGCTTTACGAGGAATTGAAAAAGATCGGGTTCGCGAAGACCGATCCCCAGACGATCTACGACGTGCTGGCCTGCCCGGGCACCGACACCTGCCGTCTGGGCATCTCGTCGTCCATGGGACTGGCGCGCGAGTTGGAAAGGCGTCTCTACGCGGAGGACGGAAAGGTGTCCGCGGTCGCCAGGGATGTCGTGATCAAGATCAGCGGCTGCCCCAACTCCTGCGGCCAGCATCACATCGCGAACATCGGCCTCCACGGCGGGGCGTTCCCCATGGATGGCAAGACGATGCCCGCCTTCATGCTCTTCATCGGCGGCAATCCCGGACGCGACATGGTGGTGGCGCAGCTGACGACCCAGATCCCGTCCAAAAACGTTCCCGACGCGGTGATCCGCCTGGTCTCGCATTACGCGGACAACCGGAAGCCGGGCGAGGCGTTCAACGACTTCTATGGCAAGCTGGGCAAGGAGGGTGTCATCAATCTCCTCACGCAAGAGCCCGACCTGCTGAAGGCCCACACGTTCCAGGAGCGCCCGGACCTCTACACCGACTGGGAGGACAAGCAGGAATTCGCCCTCCAGAAGGGCGTCATCGGCGAGTGCGCCGGGGCGGTGGTGGCGGACGTCGTCCCGAACGTCCGCGACGGCGAGCCCCTGCTTCAGATGGCCGAGGCCCACTTAGGCCACGGCCAGTACGATTCCGCGGGTCACAAGGCCTACGAGGCACTGGCCAAGATGGCGAACGGCCTGCTCTTCCACAGGCTCGTCCAGCCCTTCGTCGATTCCGAGAGCATCCACGAGTTCGAGAACCACTTCGTCAAGACGGGGATCCTTCCGCAATGGAGGGATTTCCGAGAAAACGTCGAGGGCTTGAGAAAGAAGCCGGCCTCCGAATCGACGGCCAAGGAGTGGATCGAACTCGGCAGGACCTTCCTCAAGGACGCCCTCGCCAAGGAGGCGGAGATCGTCAAGGCCTCCCCCCGCAAGGGCGCCGCGCCCCAGCAGAACGTGCCGGATAATCTGTTTATCTGATCAAATAAAGGCCGGCCGCATCGCCGGCGAGAAGTTGAAGGACGGGACCGTGATGGGAACGATGGCGGGCGCCACGACCATCGGCAGGAGAGGCACGCTGGCAGGGTTCCAGGCGCCGTCCGCTCCGATCGCTCCGAGGGAGGTCTCCTTCAATTTGCCGATGTCGATCGTATAGTATTTGCCGTCGTCGTCCTTATAGACCGGGTTGCCTTGATAGCAGAGCTCCCCGGAATCCCACATCTGGAATCCCTCCGGGATCTTTCCGTCCTTGGCCATCGCGCGGCTCCAGCCGCGTTCGGCGGCCGCGGCGTCGGCGGCCTGCTGCGCCCGGTGGGCGCGGACGCCGGCCCAATGGCTGGAGGCGACCTCGTCGAAGGTCTTGGGAATGTGGTTGACGGCGAAGCCGCCGAGGGATTCCTGGATCTCGAAATACGAACCCACCACGCCGGAGGTCTGGGCCTGCCTGACCGCGACATTCACCGCGTCCTCGCTCGGAACACCGCCGGAGGCCAGTTGGGAGACGTACCATTGAAGGGCCCACTTGGCCCCGTTGATGCGCGTCATGATCATGGCTGGGAGGTCGGGACGCGCGTAAGGGGAGAGAAGCGCCGGCACGTCGGCACGGATGCGGGCGGCGGTGGCCTCCTCCTTGGAGTAGGCCCGGACCAGGGCCTCCGCGACATCCTCAGAGCCGACCGATTGGAAGGTCTGGAAATCCGCTTCCGAGAAATAGAGGTTGGTGGGACTGAAGGCGAATTCGAGCCCGGCCGGGATCGGAAAATAGACGACGGGGGCGCCGGAGGCCGCGCCGGGGACCCTGTTTAAGAAGAATCCGAAATCGGCTTCGGTCATCTTTTCCGGGAATTTTCCCGCCTCGGCGATGCGCGCCACGCGGAGGCTGAAATCGGGACGTTCCGGCAGCCCTGCCAGGTAACCCGCGAGACCCGGCTCCGCCGCCTCGACGGCCTGACGGAACCGAAGCTCGTCGGCAACAAATTGCGGGGCAACCTCGCCCGTCCGGACCTCGATGCGCTGGAGCTCCCGGGACAGGATGAAGGCGCGCAGGGCCATGAACAGACCCGGCGTCGCGCCTTGGGTTCGGTAGGTCTCGAGAAGGGGGCGGACTTCGGCGCGGATTTGGGCCGCCTGCTGAGCCTCGCCCCGGCCGTAACGCCGGACCAGGGCGTCTTCCAGGTTGGTGCCCCGGAGGTTCCAGGAAAGCAGCGTCATCTCGCCCGCCGCCTTGGGATCCTTCATGAAAGCGACTTGGAGCTCCTGGGGAAAATCCGAGATGAAACTCCTCGGCTGGAGGACGTTCAGCTCGGGATGGACCATGAACATCTCAGCCAGGGAGACGGCGGGGTCCCCGGCGGCGACGTTTTGGGGAGCGGGGACCGCGATGGTTTCCGCGGACCCGGAAGGACGGCAAGTCCCGGAATATCGTCCGGCGAATTCCCCGATCAGGGCCGTGTTCCAGGCATCATAGGTTCCGAAGGGATCGGTCATGAAGAACCAGTCGATCGCCAGGTTCAGGACGGGATGGTCCCCGCCGGCGGCCAGGTTGATTCCCGTGAGGAGGGCGAGCTGGACGTACGGGTTTTCGAGGGCGCGCCGCGGGAGATTTTTCAAAAAACCCCCGGAAGCCATCCTCTCTTTCAGGAATTTTTGATAGTCCCGGAACGCCCTTCGGGGGTCATCCACGGGGGCCCCGCAAAATTGGGTCAGCTGCCTCTCGAAGAGCCGGGGCAGGACCAGTTTGCGGTACAAGAGGGAGGCTCCGATCACGGGACCGAGGTCCCGGACGATCGCGGGAAGGGCCCTTTTGGCGGTGGCCACGAGGCAGTCGACGTAACCGGTGCAGGCCGGGGTTCCCCGTTCCCCCATCCAAACGCGGAGAGCGCTCACCTCGGTCGGCGTCAGGGTGCCCAAATACGCACGGGCGAGGATGCTGGCGCCTGAAACTTCGCTCGGATGTTTGGACTCCAGCCGGGCGAGGGTCGCGTTGAATTTGTCCAAGGCCTTGCGCACGGCGGCTTCATTTCCTTTGGCCGCCGCCATCTCCGACCGAAAGTCGGCGACCGCTCGGTTCCGTTCGGAAAAGAACCTGTCATCGTCTTTTCCGGACGTGATCCTCATCCCCATCCAGACGGCTCCGTCGGCGGACTGGAGCAGTTGATCGAGGGCCACGATTTCCTCAGTGGTCAAGGGAGCGGGGCTTCCGGCCGCGGCGAGATCATAAGCATTCCCGTGTTTGGGGATCGTCAGCAGACGGTGCACGGCCGAAAGTTCCTCGGGGCTCAGTTCCCCCTTCGTGGCCCGGCGGATCAAGTCGGGGGGATTGGACCGGTCCGTCGAAGGGAAACCCTGAAGCGGCAATCCGTAAAGGGTTCCCCACTGGGCGGACTCCGTCCCGCTCTTCTTCCACTCGCCGGCGTAATGGTTCAGGATCCCCCAGAGGAGACCAACCGACTCCGGATCGTTGCTCAAGTCGGGTTGGGCGAGGTAGTCCGGAAGGCGGTTCACATAGGCGTCGGCCTTCACCAGGAAAAGGGCGACGTTGGGCCAACGATCCGGATTTTGTTTGACGAAGGCGGTGGCCTCCGTCCGTGTGACGAAACCGTCGGGGCTTCCGTCGGCCGCTCCTCCCGTGTCGGCGGCGATGAGGTCGGTCTCGAATCGGCGGATCCGTTCCCTCGCCGTTTGTGAGAGAAGCGGGTCCAGGATGCCGCGGATGTCCTTCCACTTCGAATCGCCGTCTTTGAGCCCCCGGACGTCGAAGAGGGCCGGCCCAAGGCCGGCGGCGGCGGCGCTCAAGTCCCCTTCAAAATCGTTGAAGAGATGGGCGAGGAGGTCGTCGCGCTTGGTGATCTGTCCGTCCCGGCCTAAGGCGAAATCATTCCTGACCTGGTCTGTCGTACGAAAAGGGGTCATTAGTAGGCTCCCGCGAGGGCCGGGACGAACGCCGGCGCGGATTCCACGGCCGCGCTGCTGCCCATGGCCCATCCAAGGGCGGGTGTCGGGATGATGATGAAGACCGGCACCTTGCTTCCCGTCGTCGCGATCATCATCCGGTCGAAACGGTACATGGGATCGTTTTGCATGTACCACTCGTGAGCCGACTCATCCTGCAGACGATCGGGATCCGGGTCTTTGTAAGTCTCACCCGTCAAATAATTATAGATGTACCCTTCCGGGATTGATTCGCTTGCGTGTTTCAGCTCGTATTCCTCGCTCCACTGCTTGCTGGCCTGTCTCTGCATTTCCGCAAAATGAACACTCTGGGCTCCGGAAGGCGTGGCGATCTGTTCGTAAAGCGATGCGACGTCCGCTGGGACACCCGTTTTAAGTCCCGTGATGTATTCGCGCAGCGCCCACTTCAGGCCGTTGGCGGCCTGGATGTCGGTGGGATCGCGGACGGTAAAGAGGAGGTTCACGTCCGAAATGATCTGGGATTGAAGGGCCCGATCGTTGGGGGCGAAGTGCGCCGCGAGCAGCTCGCCGGCCCGGGGGGCGGCCTCGGCCAAAGCGTAGAGATCGTCCTCGGCCATCTCGCCGCCCAAATAGACGTAGTCCCGAAAGACGACATGCAGTTCCCGGGGAAGATCGGCATAGGCCGGGTCGATCACGAGTCGCGCGGCCCTCGCGCGGGCCTGAGCCGCCGCTTCGGCGCGATTGGCGGCGATCTCGTCGAGGGACTCCCAATGCTCCTTGGCCGCCTCGTCAAAGCCGAGCTCCAAGGGGCGGTCGTAAATGCCGTTCTGGCGCTCCGTTTGGGCGGCCCAGCGATGGAACGCCTGGGACCCGCGGATGGCGTAATAGCTCTCCACGGCCCCTCCTTCGCGGATCAGGGGCACATAAGCCGAGGCGCGGAGCAATCCACCCGCCTCGAGGTTTTGAATGTATTGCCTCAAGGCCCAGCGGACCGAACTCGTCCGGGAGACGCTGATGACCCCGGATTCCTGGAAGACGGGCAGGATCTGGTTCATGTCCACGCGGATTTTCGCGGCGAGCCCGGGACGATCGGCGGCGTAACGCTGGATCAGGAGATCGGCGATCTTGGACCCAGGTTCACCCGTATTGGGGATCAGCGAGTAGAAGGACTCCTCGCTCGTTTGGGCGTCTTTCCCGGTCAGAGGATCTTCGCCGAAGAGGAACTGCAATTCCGCAGGGAGCTTCGAAATGGCGGCTTGATCCAGGGCGGGGGCGCCTCCGTTGACAATCTCCAAGTAATCCGACTCGGTCAGGGCCCGTACCTGGGTCGTATCGGCGGCCGTTGCCGTTTCCACGGCGGGGGCTTCGGCGGGTTGGGTCTCGACCGGCGTCGGCCGGCACACTCCGTTCTTCTGAGCGAATTGCTGGAGCAGGGGGTTGAAGAAGGCGTCGTAGGTCTCGAAGGACTCCCAGGCGGCGAGGCTTAAGGCCACGTCGATGGCCAAGCTGTCCTTGCCTTGGGGCAGCAGGTGTTGGGCGCCCATGAAAACTCCGAGGCCGACCCATGGGTTTTGCAGGACGCGGCGGGGGATGCCCTTCAGACCGCCGAGTCGGGACTGTTCTTTGACGAACTTTTCGTATTGCCGGTAGAGCTCGCGGGGATTTTCGACGGGGCCGCCGCCGCAGAGGTTGGCCAGGCGTTTCGCAAAGACGTTTTTGAGGAAGAAATGATGATAGAGCGCCGGGGCGGCGAGCGGACCGAGGAACCCGACGGGATCTCTCGCGATCGCCTGATAGAACTGCAGTCCCTTCATCTTGAGACAATCCAGGAATCCGTCGCAGCTCAAACCCTGGGCCTCCTCCTGTTCCCCCATCCAAACCCTGAGGGCGCCGAGCTCGACGGGGGTGAGTTTCCCCAGATAGGCGCGCGCGACGAGATTCGAGGCGGCGATGGTTCCGGGATGGTCGGCCTCGAGCCGGGCCATGGTCCTGTTGAGCCTGTCCAAGGCCCGCTCGATCGCCCCTTGATTCCCCTTCGCCGCGGCCATCTCCGATCGGAAGTCGCTGACGGCCTGGTTCCTCTCCGAAAGAAAATCCTCCTCGCCCTCGCCCGAGACGATCGTCATCCCCATGAAGGTCGCGCCGTTCGCGTTCTTGAGGAGATGATCGAGCATGCCAATCTCCGCGGGCATGAGGGGGGCGGGGTTTTCCTGGTTCTGGAAGTCGTAGTCGGCGCCCGTATGCGGGATCATCAGGAGCCGGTGGACGGCCGCGGTCTCCTCGGGCGTCAATGGACCGATGGCGGCACGGAGGATGATGTCGGGAACCAAGCCCTTCAGTTCGGATGCTTCCTCCTCCGAGAGGCGGTTCAAATCGTAGCTGCCGTCCGGATTTTGCGCCATTGTGAGGAGTTCGAGGGATCGTTGCCTGTCCGTCGCGGAAGGGGCCCAGGGGAACTCCTGGAGCGAAAGTCCGTAGAGTGTGCCCCAAACCGCGCGGTCGGCCCCTCCCTTCTCCAGTTCCTTGGCATAGAGGCTCATGAGGTCCGAGAGGCGGCCCAGCTCATCGCTCGTGAGGGGAGCTTGCGCGAGATAATCCGGGAGGCGGTTCAAATAGGCGTCGGCCTTCGCCAAGAATAAGGCGACGTTGGGCCAGCGCTGGGGGTTCTTTTGGACGAAGGCGACGGCCTCGGAACGCGTCACGAAGCCATCCGGGCTTCCGTCGGCGGAACCGCCGGTGTCGGCGGCGATGAGGTCGCCCTCGAACTTCCGGATCCTTTCGCGCCCGGTCTCCGAGAGGAGGGGATCGATGACTTCGTGGACGTCGTTCCAAGCCCCTTTCTGAGGATCCTGCGAATGGGCCTTCAGGTCGCCGACGTAAAGCAGGACGGGGCCCAAACCGACGGCGGCGTCGTCCAGGTCCCGGCCAAAGTCGTCGGAGAGGTAGGCGAGAAGCTCGTCTCTCTTCGTGATCTTGGTGGTCGCGGTCAAGGAGGGGTCCTGCCTCCGAAAATCCGCCCTCACATCCTTCGTGGACCGAAAGAGAGTCATGGAAGATAATCCCCCACTAGGATTATCGGTCGAATCGTCAAGGATGTTGCCTTTTTAAATAAAAATTAATCGTTAACTATTGGATACATTTGCCCTATTCGGAGCCTCCATACAGCTCGAGCGTGGCCTTGTTCTTCTGGACCTGCGTGCCCGTGCCGCCACCATTGGGCGCGGCCTGGGCATCATTCGGAAGGTTCATGAGGACGACGGCCCCGGCGGCCGCCGCGGCGGCCGGCATGGCGTAACGCGAGGCCACACGGCGGAAGCTCGCCATGACGCCCTCCTCCGCGACGACGCCCCCGGCCCTTCCTTTTCCGGCCTTGTGAAGGAGGAAGGCGGTCGCGACCAAGATCGTCGCCCCGGCGGCGTATTCCTCCCAGGAGGTGCCCCGTCCGGTCACGCGGATCTCCGTGGGCTCAGACGGGAAGGAAACGCGGGGATGGCCTTCCGGCGGGGATCCGGGAGCGGGGGACGAGGGAGGGGCATTTTTCAGCCCATTTGCGGCTGCGGCCAGTGCCGCAAGGAGACTCGCCACGGCGGCCAGATCGTTCGCGCCTCCACCGCCTCCGGACGGAGGCTTCGGGCCGCCGCCGCGGTTGTTCCACCAATTGCCCAGGATGTGGGCCGCGAGTCCGCCCACGGCAAAGACGAAGATACCGCCGAGGATATATATCGCGGTCGCCTTGATCTTTTCCCCGGTCGATTGCTCGCCCTTTGGCACGTAGAGATTAGCGACGCCCTTCAAGGCGGCGCATTTGTCGGCGGAACCTTCGCCCAGGAGAGAGGAGCATTCGCTTTGAAGTTTTTTGAAGCCCCGGATGAGTTGGGTATTGAAGGCCTTGCTCGTGTTGATGCCGATCGTGCCCTGATTGTGGGGGTCCGAACATAGAAAGGCGCGGCCGACTCGGTCTCCAAAGATACGACTGAGGGCGATCTGATCCTTGGCCGTCCAGGTGATGCCGCTGTCGGTCGGTAGGATCTCGAAGGAGACGCTGCCGCCCTGGGCCGAGCAATCGCCCACCTCCGCGCCCTGCATCTTCCGCGTATTCTCCAGGGAGTCTGGGGTGACGCCTTCCAAGTCGTATCGGCCCTGTCCGGTTGGACCCGCAAAGGTGACCTTATCGCCGGATACTTCCTTGATGTCGGCAACGCGGCCGTTCGCATAGAGGTAGAGTTCACCGAGCGGGTGTTGTGCCGCTGTCAAGCAAAGCCCTTCCGCCATTTTTGTTGCCGTATAATCGCTGCACAGTTCTCCAGACATATGACCTCCGTTGACTGTTCGAAAGAGTGAGGCTCCGTTTTGGTTTTCGGCGGGGACGAAGAAATGTTGCTTATTTCAGTAAATATATTTTTATGATAACAATTGTTAACATTTCGAGGTGAAAAGACACCGGCGGAAAAACAAAAAGGGCCGGGGGGTTCCCCCGGCCCTTTGAAATCAAAGCGGACTTTCTACTGATTTAATTCGTCATGACCGGCGACGGACGGAGCGTCGCCAGGGCGTTGGTGAGGCGCATGATCTCCGAACCCAAGCGCGCGCCGTCTCCCTCCAGGAAGTCGACCTGTTCCTGCGTGAAACTTGAACCCCGTACTGGCGTCACCTGGCCGGTCGCCGACAAGGTGATGCCGTATCTTTCCCACAAGGCCGTGAGCCGCCTCGACCGGATGTTCAGCTCCCGCTCGGCCACGCCCGCCGCGAAGGTGTTGAAGGCCGCACGGTCGGTGATGTGGCCGTTCGCGTCCACGAAACGGGTCATCCCGCCTTCGTCCCGGTCGAGCTTGAAGGTGCGGCGGAGGATGTCGATGACCCGGTAGGAACTGGCCATCGCCGTGCTGTTGTCGCTGTAAAAGGTGCGAATGCCCGCTTCCAGGTCCTGCATCGCCATCGGTTCCTGTTCGCGGTCCGAGGCGCTCCTCATGAGGAAGGCGACGAGGTTCGAATCCATGTTGTCCGTGAAGCTGCGCGTGTCGCGGACGATCGCTTGTTCGGCATAGCCCAGACCTTCGGCGAATTCGTCTCCGTAGCCGCACAGGACGGTCAACCCCGCCATGAGATGGCCGACGGGACTCCGGCCCAACCAGCCCCAGGCCTCCGAGTACATCCGGTCACGGGCCATCCGCGCGAGTTGTCCGTAAGGATCGCTCGTATCGTTCATCCCGGTGGCGGCCTCGGTGATCCAGCCCCCGAGCTGGCTGCCCATGATGACGGCCCCGGCCGCGCCCAGACCCTGCATGGCGCCTCCGGACCAGCCCGCGCCCCCCGCCCACCCTCCCTTGGCCAGAAAGACGTAGGAGCCTTCGCCGGCCCCGGTCAGGCCCACGCCGATCGCGGACCGAAAGGCGTTGGCGAAGGTCGGCGAGTAAACGGGATTCAAGGGCGAGTTGATGGCCGGCGCGAAGGTGAGGAGCGTGCCCCCGATGCTCCCGTAGGTGTTCGCGTCCGAGCCCATCGGCGTGCCCAAGGCGTCGAAGGCGTAGGACCAGCCGTACTGAACGGTCGTTCCGACGCCCATCGAGGTGAGACCCTGGTTCAAGAACTGATTCAAAGGAGCGGCCGGGACCCGCGCCGAGGGGGCGGTGAAAAAGCGGCCGCCCACGTCGGCCAGGGCGTAGGTGCCGCCCACGAAGGGTCCGATCACGGGGGCCGGGACATCGTTCTGGGCGAGAAAGACGTTGGTGCCGATCAGGATGGCGGAGCCTCCGAGCGTGACCGCAAGAGAGCCTCCGGGGATCGGTTCTGCCGGAGGGCCTCCGCCGTTGCCCACGCGCACGAATGGACCCTCGAAGGGGATGTCGCCCGCCTGGCGGAAGAGGTATTGCGGCGTCACCGACCCGTCGGCCGCCATCGCGAGGCGCATGGTGATCATCGTGTCGGGCGAGCCCGCGAGCAGGGAGGCGGTGTTGCGGAGCGGCCCCACGGGCAGGGAGGACATCACGTCGTTCAGGCGGTAATTTCTTCCCTCGACAAAACCGTCCAAGGGCCGGCTCAGGATCTCCAGCTGCTGGGTTTGGATGACGGAACCGGCGTTCAGGGTCGCGGTCGCCATGGGATTGTAGACGATGGGAGAGGTCACCTAGACTCCTTCTTGCCGTTGATGGATTGAAATTCAGTTTTAGTTATCGGCCGTGGGTAAGAAATGTTGCGTTTTAATAACAAAAGCAGGTTAACGCAGTTAACTCTATGACTTTATAGAGTTTATTTGATTCTCATTGGAGACGTTTGGTTAACGGGCACTAATGCGGGAGGGTGGAAAGGGTCATCAGTTCCATGGAGAGGCGGAGGCCTTCTCCGTCCAGGAACTCACGCTGGGCGGGCGTCAGATGGGTCCGGAAGGCCTCCAATTGTGCGGGATCGGTCGGGATCATGGAGACGGCAACGCCGTTGACGACCTCCGACAGGCCCAGTTCCAAGGAGCGTTCGTTGAGGCGCCGGGCGACGTCGATCCGGCGGATCCGGACGTGGCGGGCCATGTGTTCCCGGAACTCCGTCCGGTTCCGGATCTCTCCCCGGTCGCTGACGATGCCGATCAGGCTCTCGATGCCGCTGGAGGTCATCGGCGCCGTGGCGTCGTCCACGATGTTGTAGCCGTTCCGAATGTTTTCGGCGTTTCGTTCGTCCCGGTAGAAGGCGCGTACGTCCCGTTCGACCGCGTCCCAGTCCGTCGTCGCCGCCCCGTCGGGGGAGAAGCGCGTATTTTGCGCGAGGATGGCGATCAGGCTCTGGTGGAGGGAATCACCGAACGCGTCGGAGCCGCTGACCAGAGTGTCCCGAATCCTTTCGACATTGCGCGTGTGGAAGGCGTCGGATTCGCTGCTCACCATCGAGTCGACGGAGTCGAAAAAGGTCCAGATCATCCCGAAGGCACCGGAAAGCACCGATCCGAACCGTTCCTGATTGTAGATATCCTGGCTCAGGCGGATGAGGTTCCAGAGACGGACGTTGGTGCGGTAATCGCCGCTGGAGGCGGCGGAGTAGATCCGCCCGATTCCCCAGACCCCGGCGCGCGCGCCGATATCGATGATGCCGATCCAGCCCAACATACGCGCGAAGACCGCGCTGACGCGCAGGACTGACGCCCCTCCCACCATCAGCTCCGCGCCGGTGCCGAGCGCAGCGGCACGAAGGACCGCGCCTTCCGCCAGGGCCCTTCCGGCGGCGGTCGAGAGTTGCGTGGCGGATTCCGCGCAGAGCCTTTGGAGGATGAACGGCATGGTCGCCAGCGTGACGCCCGCGAGATCGGTGCTGAACGAGTTCGTGGGCGCACCGATCCGCTCCAAGAGGAGCCGGGCGAGGATCTGGTAGCCGAGGAACGTGGGCAGACCCCTTAAGCCTTCGACCGGACCGACGCTGACCAGACCCGCCCGGTAGAGGGCGAGATGCGAGGCCATCACGCTCGTGAAGAGGACAGGGATGCGGGCCTCTTCGGGCAGGATGTGGCGGTCGACGAGGGCCTGCAGCAGGAACCGGTCGTAGGCGACGATGGCGGCCCCGGCCCCCGTGAGGGACACGAACATTCCGGTGGATGTCGGCGTCCGCGCGGTTGCGGCTCCGGGACCGCCCGGACCGCTCCCTCCGGTTCCGGTCGCCGCGATCGACGGCGTGTCGCCCGTGCGAAAGAAGACGATCTGCGGGACGGTCTCGCCGTTCGAGAGACGGGCCTGCACGATTCGGAAGGAGACGGAGACGTTGAACTCGGTCTCCAGGCGGAGCATCGGCTCGATGTACGGGGTCAGTTCCCCGGGCAAGCTCGTCCGGTAATCGGCCAATCGGAGGTCCACATTGGACGGTGGGAGTCCCCTGTCCGCTGAGCATTCGAGGGGTGCGGGCGCGAACAGTGAGGCCATCCCCGGGGCGTCCCCGGCGCTTGCCAGGGGGGCCTCGCACATCCCAAAGGAGTCGGCCGGGGTGGCGGCGTTGCAGACAGGCCCGAGGTCATTGGGGCCGAAAAAGCCGGTCGACGCCGAGGCGATCGGAGGCAGGCAAGTCGCAATGGCCGGATTACACGTCATGGAATCACACTCCCCCAGTTATTGTTATCGGCTGGAATGCGGAAATGTTGCGTTCTTACTATCCTAAGTAATTTCATAAACTTATCAGCGTTCCATGGCCTCCTCCAAGAGGGTGAGGTACGCGATCTCCGTGCTGAGCCGGAGTCCTTCGCCCGTCAGGAACTCGTTTTGGGCGGCGGTGAGCCTTGAAGGGTCGGAGGGCATCCGGAAGACGCGGACGCCGTCCACGTCCTCGGCGAGTCCCAGCTCCAAGGCGCGCGACTCCAAGGTTTGCAGCTTACGGAAGAGCTGAAGGCCCGCGTAGTTCCGGAAATGGACGCGGAACTGGTCTCTGTCCGGGATCTCCCCGTTCACGGAGACGATGTCGATCAACTCGGAGATCCCGCTGGCGGTCATCGGGGCGGTTGCATCGTCCACGAGGCCGTATCCGGCCCGGATATTGTCCGCGTTGTCTTCCTCCTGGTAAAAGGCCGCCACGTCGGCCGCGATGCCGTCCCAATTCACGGAATCCACGGCGTAGGTTCCGTCCGTCCCGCCCGGCGTCACGGAGATATGCCGCCCGATGATGGCGGCGAGGCTCGAGTGGAGCGATTCGCCGAATTCGTCGGATCCTTCCGCGAGTCCGAGGTAGGTGCGCCGGACCCGGTCCTGATAATAGGCGTCGTAGTCGTCGTCGATCCATGAATGGACGGTGTCGCCGAAGGTGAGGAAGGAGCCGAAGACCGACGCGGCGAAGGAACCGCAGTCCTCCTGGTTGATGATGTCCTGGCTCATGCGGATGAGGTTCCAGATCCTCATGTTGTGCCGGGTGTCGCCGGAGGAGACGGCGGAGACGATGTTGCCGATGCCCCAGGTCCCGAGGCGGGCGCCCAGGTCGATGAGGCCGATCCACCCCAAGATCCGCGCGAACGCGGCCCCCACGCGGAGCGTGGCCGCCTCCCCCGAGAGCCCCGCGAGTTGAAAGCCCCGTCCCGCCGCGGCGGCCTCCAGGGCCTCCGCCAGGACCGGCGATTGGCGCGCCAAGAGGAGGGGCATCATGGAGAGGGTGAGGGTGCCCAGATCGCGGGCCGGACCCGGCTCGACACCCAGACCTTCCATCAGGAGCCCCGCGAGCATCTGAAATCCCATGAACGTCGGCATCCCGCGCACAGCCTGCCCTGGCGCGGCCTTGACGAGGCCCGCACGATGGAGGGCCAGGTGGCCCGTCATGAGGGAGGTGAAGAGCAGGGGGCTGTGCATCTCCGGCGGTACGAGGCCATTGTCGATGAGCGGCCGGATGAGCAGGTGGTCGTAGGCGACGACGGCCGCGGCACCGCCGAAAAGATTCACGGTGAGACCGAACGTGGTCGGTTCGGGCGCCGGTCCGGCGCCTCCTCCTCCGCGGGGCGACCGCATCCAGGGCGTTTCACCCTCTTCGCCGGTCCGGAAGAAATAGATCTGAGGGACCTCCTCGCCCGTCGAGAGGCGGAGGTTCACGACGCGGAAGGAGACCGGCACGCCGAACTCGGCCTCGATCTGGACGAGCGGGGCGAGGTAAGGCTGTAACTCCGCCGGCAGACGATCACGGTACTCCGAGAGCGGAAGATTTTGGTCGAGAGGCGGGGGCGTCGGAGGGGCCGAGTCCATCCGGCCTTCGCGAAAGTAGGGCAGGAGCCCCCGCGTGGAAAAATCGCTCCACGGGATCGTGACCGAGTCCCCGGAATAGATCGACGAAGGACTATTCACCACCAGGGGATCGGCGTAGCACACGGGGCCGATCTCCGAGGGACCGCAAAATCCCGTGGGTGCCAGGAGTTGGGGAAAAGTTGGCGGAGACATTCAAGGCTCCTTTCAACGGCATCCCCCGGGTTTTTGGAGAAGGAATGGCTTAATTTTTACGGAACGACCGGCACGAGCCGGGGAACCAGTGCGGGGGCCGGGACCACGACCGGCGGGACGACCACCGGAGGCGGGACCGGCACCGGAATGAGCGCCGGGTTGACGCCGGGACCGGCGACGTTGGGAACCGCTCCGGGTGCGCCCGGGACCACGGACGTGCCGCCGTTGAAGCCCCGGATGGCCCGGGCCATGTCGAGGGCGCTCGCGACCCGGGCATTTCCCGGATTGGTGACGGGATTTCCGGTCGGCGTCGGGTTCGCTACGGGCGTAGGGTTGGCGACCGGTTCCGGGATCGTCGCGCCCGCGGCGCGGAGTCCTTCGATCAGTCCGCGGACGAAGGCGTCTTGATCGCCTCCTCCGCCGCTTCCGCTGCCGGGACCCTTGGGCCCGCCGCGGTTGTCGAACCATTTCGAAACCAAGTGTGCGCCGACGCCGCCGAGGATGAAGACGAGAATACCGCCCACGAGGTACCCCCCCATGCCCTTGACCTGGTCCCACGTGGACTGGGGCTCCGGCACGCCGGCGGCGGCGCGGAGCGACTGGAGCATCGCGTTGTAGTGGGCGTCATCCAATTCCGAGAAATTGCTCCGGTTGGAGGTCAGCGCGCTGATCCCCGCCAAGAGGGCGGGGCGGTGAAAAGTGTCGTTGTTGACGACCAAGGCCCGTGCGTTTTCGCGGTTCGAGCAGAAGAAGGCGTTTCCGGATTGACCTCCCGAAGATCCCAGGGCGCGGTAGAGCGCTGCCAAGTGGGGGGCTTCCCAGGTGATCGCGGAGCCGTTGTAGGTGGTCTGGAGGGCTGAGAACGAAACGCCGCCGGCGCCGCGCGCGGCGCAGTCGCCGACCTCGCCTCCCGCCAGGGTGCGCGTGAGGGCGATGGCGGCCGTTCCCAAGTCGGCGAGGGTGATGTCGCCCGTTCCGTTAGGTCCTGCGAAAATGGTGTTGGCCCCGTCGGTCCTTCGGATCGACGCCACGCGGCCGTCCCGATAGGTGATCAGCCCTTCGTAGGCGTGCCCGGCCGGCATCGAACACAAACTCGCCCCCAGATTCGTCCCCCCGAAGTCACTGCACTGATTACCCGACATAGAGCCTCCATGAGTTAAGAGATCCGTTTTGGTTATCGGCTCCGCGTTGGAAATGTTGCGTTTCAAAAACGACGCGATGGCAAAAGAACGGCAACCGCCCGGAGCAATTCGGGTTTTTCGTGATTCAAAAGGGAAACAAGGAGTTTAACAAAGGGAGGAAATGTCTTTACGCCTCCGGCACGCCGGACGTGTCTTCGCCCGAGAAGACGGCGAGCCCCAGGAATGCGACGGCGGCGACCGTTGCGACGGCGGCGACGGGGTCGTCCACGACGCCGATGACGGTCGCGTCGTCAGCCCAAAGGATCGCGGCGGCGACACCGCAGGTGACAGCGAGTCCCGTCCAAAGTCCTTGTTCCTCGGTGAAGGCGCTCGTCGTCTCACTCACAGGGTTCGATGAAGGCGCGCTCACGCCGGTGCCCGATCCCGTGCCGGCCCCGCCGGCCGGAGGGTTGCCGTCGCCACCGCGTCCGTCCCACCACCGAGCCGCGACGTGCGAACCCAAACCGCCCACGACGAAGACGACCACGCCGCCGATCAAGTATCCCGCGATGCCCCGGATCTGGTTCCACCACGATTCGGGGGCCGGCATTCCGGCGGCCGTTCTCAAGGAGGCGAGCATGGCCGCGCAGTGCGTGTCATCGAGATCGCCGCAAGAAGAGTCGAGGGTTTCGATGCCGGCGATCAGGTCCGGACGGTGGAACGCGTCGCTTGCCACGACTAGGGCGCCCGCGTTTTCGCGATTCGAGCAGAAAAACGCCGATCCGGAACGCGTCCCCGACACGCCGAGGATTCGCGAAAGCTCGCGGGCCTCGGCCGCGGACCAGGTGATCTCCTCGCCCTCGTAGCGTGACATCATGGGGGAGAAGGAGACCCCGCCCATCCCGCGCGCGGAACAATCGCCGATTTCCGTGTCCGCCATGCCGCGTGTGATCGCCAGTGATTCGGCGCCGACGCCCTCCATCGTGACCGTCCCCGTGCCGTTGGGCCCCGCGATGACGACGGTTCCCCCGCTCTCCGAGGTGATGTCCGCCACGCGCCCGTCGCGGTACGTGATGAGTCCCGGATAGACGTGACCCTCCGGCATGACGCACAGGGTTTCCCCCAGTTCCGTTCCCCCGAAATCCGCGCATTGTGTCCCCGACATAAATCCTCCCGCAGTTTTGACCTGAAAAATTCAAGTCTCAGCTTTGGTTTTCGGCCGTAAGGCGCGAACGTTGCGGCGAGGTAGGAATGCAACTCGAGGTAGAAATGAGACTCACGGGGATCTTCGAGGGGCGATCCGATGAGGTCGCTAGCCGGTGCGAGCGAATCGAACGTCGAACTCGAGGACGGCCGTCCCGCGCTTGGAGCGGGGGCCCTTGTCGTCTTCCTTCATGGCGCGAACGAGCGCGGCGTGTCCGGCCTGTTCCACGCGGGCGTAGAAGAGGGGAATCCGCTTTTCGAGGACGGACTCGGGGATCAGCCCGCGGAGGCCGGCGCCGCTCTGCTCGAGCGTCCGCTCCGGGTCCTCTTGGAGCCAGGCTTCGTAAATGTCCTTGGCGAAGGCCGTCGCAAGATTCCCGTAGGCGCCGAAGAACGCGGGGAACCGATGCATCAGTTCGATGCGGACGTTGTCCTGTGTGATGGGCACGGGCCGGACGGCTTGGGCGGACGCCGGCCGGGCCAGACGTTCGGCTCGTTCGGCGCGGGTTCCCCGGTACGAGCGCATGATCCGGTCGGCCATTTCGGGGTCGGACGCACGGAGAGGCGTCAAGAGGACGTTCATGCCCTGGTCGACGAATTTTTCCGGCACGCGGAGCGGCAGAACGGCTGCGGTGCCGTTGAAGGTCCGGTTGTTGCCGTCCCAAACGTCGTAGATGCGGCGGGCCATGACGGACTTGAGCTTGGCGAAGGCCGCCTCCTGAAAGACGCCGTAACGCTCGGCCAGTTCGTCGGCGACGTCCTTTTCGATGAGTGACCGGAGAATCTCCTCGCGGGGCGTTTTCGGAACGGCCGTGTCCGCAAGGGCGCGGATCAATTCGGCGAGCGTCCGGTCGACCGCGGGCGTCGAGGCGTCCTCGGCGGCCAATCGCGCGGACCGCTCGGCGAGCGTCCGGACGAGGGCCGGATGGGCCTCCAGCGATGGATAGCGCCGGAGGATCTCGGAGGAGGTGTCCTCGTGGGGCGCAGCTTCGGGCAGCCGGCGAACGACTGAAATGTTCGAGACGGCGGAGGCGGTCCCAGAGACGGGGGCGTCGGAGGTCGGTGCGGGGGTCGGGATCGACAGCGTCGCCGTAACCGGCGCCTCCGGAGCCGGTTCCCCGGCTGCGTCGGGCCCGTCGCCGACGATGATGTCCGCGTCCTTCTCGGGATCAACTTCGATGACCCATCGCTTTTCCCGAATGTCCGAATCGCCCTCGATGAAGGCCTCGACGAAAATTTCGGGCTCCACGTTCGGATAGTCCCGCGTGAGACCAGAAGTGAAATCGGCGAACCCGCTTTCAAAAACCTGCTCCGGGACGACGGTCCGTCCGTCCGGTGCGGTTTCGAATTTGGAACCGGCGATTTGCCACGCCCGGAAAATGTGGGCCAGTGCGTTGGGAAGAAAGCCTTTCCAGCCTGCATTGCGGAAGGCAGGGTAACGGTCCGTGAGCTCCCAGATGACCGCGTCCGCGGCGCGGATCCCCGCAAGCACCGGCTGAAGCGAGGCCCTGGTCTCCAGTGCCGGCGCCGTTTGGGCGACCAGACCCAGAATGGCTTCAAGTTGTGCGTCGGGATCGCCTCCCGCCTGCCGGTAGGCGTTGCGCGCGATGGCCGTCGCCAGACCCTGATAGGGCGGTTCATGAAAAACCGGATACCGGAGCTTGAGAATGTCCGTGGCTCTCTCAATCGCCGCTTCCTCCTGTTGCCGGGCGAATTCCTCGGGCGTGGGCAGCGGCGGAGGGGTGGCGCGTGACCGCCGCGTGAGGGGGACGGCGATGTTCTCGCGTTCGGGAGCCGCGACAGGCGGGATGAGTGTCGGCCGGTTGTCGTCGTCGTCGGGAAGAACGCTCGCCTGTGGGAGGGACGCGGCGGCGGGCTTCCGCCGCGCTGCGCGGTCGCCACGGTCGCCCAGCTCAGCCAGGATGCGCCGTGCCATCGCGCCCTTGTTCTTTTGCAGGCTCGCCTTCCAGGCGTTCATGACCGCTTCGATGAATCTTTCCGGAATGAGGACGGCCTCTCCCTGTTCGTTCGCTTCCAGGTCCGGCCGTCCCGCCTGGTCCCAGGCGGCGTACACCTTTTCGCTGATTCTCCGCGCAAACTCGCGCGCCGCGTCGGTGTCGGTCGCGAAGAGGGCGTAACGCTCCTTCAATTCGGCCGTCACGCCGTGCCTGAGGGACTCGGACTTCAGGGTCTCGAAAGGGACCTGAACGGTCGGTTCGTCCGTCTCGGCGTCCGGTGCCGCCGAAACGGGGGTGTCGAACAGTCTTGGCCGGGAGATCACCTGGGTCGGACGGTCGTCGAAATCATCGGGTGGAGGCGGAGCGGGCGCGGGGATGGGCGTGTTGTCTTCGCCCTGAGCCGAAACGATGGCGTGCGCGATGGGAGCGGGGGCGATCAGTCCGTTTGTGGGCGCCCCATGGGATCCCGACTGCGGCGTCTGGTCTTGAAAGGAGGCAAAGTCGGGGTCGCCTTCCGGAACCGCCCCGTCCCGCCCCGGGCAAAGGATCACCTGCGGTTCCCCGGGGACCGCGACGCGCACCCAAAAGGCGGCGGTCTCGCCCTCGCCCGTAGCGTCCCGGCGCTCAAAGGCCGAAGGGATGCCGAGGAATTGCAGGATGATCTGGATCAAGAGGGCGCGCTCGGCCTGGCCGCCGGCGTTCAGGACGTCCATGAGGGCGTGCAGAATGCCGGGACCGCTCTTTGCGGCGACGGCTTCTGCGTCCGGGTTCGTGTTTTTCTTGAGCAAGGCGCCCGCCAACCTTCTGACGGCGCTCGCGGGGGGGACTTCGCCGCCCTTCAGCTTTTCGCGGAGGACCTCCAAGCTTTGAAGATTCTTGGTCAGCCGCTCGTCCGCAAAGTTCACCAGGACGCGGTGGTCGCCGCCCAGGGAGGGGGAGGGGTACTCGCGCAGGTCGGCGACGATGCCGGGGGCGGTCTTGTTGTCGTCCCCGTTCAGCTGGATGTCGGGGTGCGTCCAATGTACTTGGGATTTTTTCTCGTCGCCGATGATCGTCAGGACTTGTTCCGGAGAGTATTCCAATACGGACACCTGCCGGTTGTCCGACGGTCCGACCTCGCGGGTGATGCGGACCTTGGCGGTCCCCAGGTGGCGGTGGATCTTGATATTACCCATCATGCGCTCGCCGCTCCGGAGCAAGAGGATGCCGCCATGGATGTTCCGGAAATGAGGCGGTAGTTCCGGCCCGTTCTTGAGCTCGTTCACGCGTGCGGTGACTTGGCCCGCGAGTTCGCCGGCCAAGGCGTCCATATTCATGGGGAATTTTGGATTCGGAACGAGACGGGCAAAGAGTCTCAGAAAATCCGGCGCGACGGAGGTCCCGCGCAGGTCGTCGCCCTTTTGTCGGAGTTCCCAGAAGAAGTCCTTGTCCTCGGGAGAGAGCGACTGCCAGGTCCGGAGGGCCAGAAGGTGGAGCTGGCGTCTCTGTCTCTCGTCCAGGCCTGCGTATCGGGACACCGTTTTCGGTTCCGGCTCGGTGTCCGGCAAGTCGCTCTTCCGTGAAATGTGCGCCTTTTGAAAGTAATGGGCGATCAGAACGAGCCGGTGCGCTTCGAGGGCCGAGAGGCGTCTAACGGCGGTGGCGTGGGCCGTTTCCGGATGGTCGAGGAATTCCCGGCGAACCCGCACCGTCCGGCCCCGCCGCAGGGAAAGGAAGGCCTGAATGTCTTCGTAGGACTGGACGGCCTCGGCGATCCTTTTCTTGTTCTTTTCGTTGTGGGGGGCGGTGAGAGCGGCCTGTAGGTCGGCGATCTCCGAGGCGATCCGCCGTTCCGTCTCGGCCAAGGTTTCGTCCGAGGCCGTAGGCGAGTAGCCCAAGAGGAGGGGCCGGGCCCTTTCGCGGTCGGACGAGGGGGTTTGAAAATAGGTCTTCAGCTGGTCCGGACGCGCGTCCGTCATCCCCGGAGGCGGGAGGGCCGCTTGTCGATCCCGCCAGCGGCGGACGAAATAGATCCCCGCACCGGCTGCCATCCCCAGGGCGGTCGCGCCGGCCGCCCAGGGGAGGGCGTCGGCCACAAACTCCGAGAGGTTGAAGCCGTCTCCGTTAGACCCTTGTAATTGCAGGAGATTTCCGAGATTTGCCCCGAGCCGGTTGATGCCCAGTCCCAGACCCATTTGAGAGGTCAGACCCAATGAAATCAAATTGAGCGAGGTTCCCACCATAGAGACGGATTTCGACTCCAGCGGCCTCTTCGGCGGAAAATTGAAAATGTTGTTCTAAAACGAATGAGATCCGGAATAGGGCAAAAAAAGCCGCCCCGGCGTTGGGCCGGGGCGGCTTTTTGGGGGACTTGTTTGGACTTTGTCTTAGCGTCCGAGGCGGACGGGGTCGCGCAGGACTTCGCGCATGCCCCTCTCGAAGTAGTCCGTCTCTCCGGATCGGCGCTCGGCCTCGCGGCGGACCTCCGTTCCGAACCCGCCCTCGAAGGGCGAGCCGGCGCGTGCGGCTTCCGCCGTGATGTAGTCGCCCACGACGCTCATGAGCAGTCTCTGAGGGACGCCGCGGCGCACGATGGGGCGGCCGTCGTCGCGCTGCGAGGTCCACATGTCGCGCAGGGCATCGGCGTCGGCCGTCGACATCCGGTGGTACTCGGCGATGACCCGGTCGGTCAGCTCATTGACTTCGCGTGAGAAGGCGCTGGCCACCAGCTCGCCGTCCGCCGGCAGTGGCCGTCCCGCCGCCAGGGCCTCGCGGGCCGCCTGGGAGAGGAAGTGCCGGTAATGGAGGACGATCTGGGCCCGCACGACCGCCGGGGTGACGCCCGCGACGGGTTCGGCGGTCGTTCCGCTGATGATGACATTCTCGGGCGTGACGCCGTCAATGGACGGGGTTCCGCTGGGACGCGCTCCGCCCGCGGGCGATGCGTTGCCGTCAATACCGGCCAGGGCGCTTGCGATGTCGTCGGGCACGGCGACCGTCGGGGTTCCTCGCGAGGGAGTACCGCCGCCGGAGGGCGCTCCCGTCGTGTCGGCCACGACTCGGGGACCCGTGTCTCCGCCCGAAGCAGGAGGTTTTCCGGTGGTGTCGGCGACGACCCGCGGGCTGTTCCCGCTGGACGGCGGTGGCGTGGATGCGCGTTCGGTCCGGGTTTCTCCCGCGCGGTCGACGGACGTATTTACAGTGACCGAGGTATTCGGTCGGGGCTCGGCCGTCGAAGCGCCGCGGTTTCTCATGACGAGATAAGTTGCCAAGGAGCCCAGTCCGACAGCCGTCAGGCCGCCGACGATCAGTTCTGTCAAATGCTCTGAAACCCAAGACCTGCTTGACGCAGGATTCGGATTGACGGTCGGAACGACCGCCGGTCCGGCGTCCACGGGTTCGGTTGCCACGACGCGAGGACCATCCTCGGCGGGTGCCGGTGTCGTGACATAGTGCATGAGACCGATCATCGCGTGGATGCCGCTCAGGATGCGTCCGCCGGTCGCCACGTATTCGGGATTTTCATCCCCGCCTTCCAGGGCCTCGGCGGCGTACTGCTGGATCTCGTAATCGGTGATGATGTTGGGGTCCGCGGCTTCGGGGGAATCGGGATTGGCTCGGTTGCCGCCGCCGACGTTCGCCCCGCCCTCCCGCCGGTAATCCAGACGGAAGATACTGATCATACCGACAACGCGGTAGATCTGCTGCTGCAGGGCCGGCAACGTCGCCAGGTAGGTCGCGACGGCCGCATCGGCGGCCGCCTGGTCATCAGCGTGTTCGCTCCGGATGGCCGTGACGCGCGCGTTGATCGCCGTTTCATCGTACCCGGCCCATCGGAAGAAGCAGGCGCGGGCGTCAACGTCGTTGAAGATGGAGATATCGATGGATCGCCGCGGCGCTCCGGATGGTCCCACCATGTAGGACAAGGTCTGCGAGTCCGCGTAGGTCGAGGGCGGCGCCAAGGCCGTTCCGGCGTCGCCGGCGCGTCTTACGCCCACGGCCACATACATTTCGTTGAGGTTCTGCCAGTTGCGTTCCAACCCGGCAGGTACGTCACGACATACGGTCATAAATACTCTCCATTCTTCACCATCGTGCTTGCATCAGTCACCCGGAGTCGACCGTCCAATACTACGGGAGCGGACGCGCGGGCCTGGTCGTGGTGGGCGATCGTCTGTGGCCACCGCCCGCCCTGCGGATGACAACCGATCCCGCTTCCACGGCCGTTCCCGTCAGGGCGCCCGCCGCGTCGAGCGGCTGGATACGCACCGTCTGGGTCGACCGTCCGGCGGCTCCGCCGGTGGTCCAGGTTCTCGGGGCTCCGGTCATCGTGATCGTGTTGACTCCGACGACCAGGTTCACGTCTTCCGTGTGCGATCCGACCGTGATCCGGGCGCGGGTCGCGACATCGCTCGTCACCGTGACGCGGATCGGGTCATTGTAGTAGTGGCCGCCGCTCGGAGGATTCGAAGGAACGCTCGCGGCGCTCAGCGTAGCGACACCGGGTCCGACGCGGACCGCCCGGGCCGGGTAGCGGATCTCCGCCATGCCGGGACGGCTGACTCGGACCTCGATCTGATGATCCCCGTCACCGATGGTCGCGGGGACCGTCAGTTCCGTCGCGCGGTCGCGCGGAAGGTCCGCGGCCGAGCCGACGGGATTGCTGTCCACGTAGATCTGATAGGTCGCGCCCTCCGGGAAGCTCGAGGTCGTCGTGATCCTTCCGACCCGGACCGGGCGCGGCGTTGAAACGCCGCCTACGACGTCTGGCGCCGGTCGGGTCGCGGTGCTGGGCATGTCGAGGACCAATCCGAAGGCCTCGCCCGTTCCCCCTTCCGGAACGCTGACCGGGGCCGGAGTTCCGACCGTGATGTTCACCGGGCGGATGCGGTCTTCCGTGTCGCCCGGGTTCCGATAACGGATCTTGATCGTGTGCGCTCCCGGCGTCATCCAGGCCGCGTCGAACGTATAAGGAGCGCTGGTGTCTTCCGGATGGTCGTCGAGCTGGACGCCCAGGATGCGGGCGTTCGCGCCCAGGCCGCCCAAGGTGCGCACGGCCGCGTCATCCGCGAGGGTGAAGGCGGCGCCCCCCGGAATTTCGGTGGAATGGGTGCGCGCATCTTCGATGGTCGGTCCGGCCGGCCGGCGCGGACGCTCGACGGAACTGCCGCCGAAGGTGCCGCGGATGCCCAAGCCGCCGCGCATGGACCAGAAACCGAAGCCGTCGCCGTCGCCGGGCATCATGTGCGTGTAGGCCGGTTCGAAGCTCAAGAAGCCGCCGACGTTGCCCCAATCACCGCGGGCGAAGTTGACGCCGAAGGTGAGGGGAAGGCCGATATCAAAATAAGCGCCGCTCGTCCCGCGCGAATTGCCGATGCGGGGATTGAAGAGACCGGTCGTTCCGCCGTTGCCCGTGCGCGGACCCGCGTCCGGTTCGCACTCGCCGCGGCCGAAATCGCCCGGCGTGCAGGTGGTCGGAACGGAAACCATCGTGCTGTCCGCCGTGGTGAAACCTCCGACGCCCAGCCCTAAGCCCAAAGAGAGCGAAAGCCGCCGGTCCGCCCAGGGCGGGACCCAACGCGCGGTGGGGGCGACCCGCAACCCGTAGCGCGTGAACGCCGAATTGGCGTCTCCGCCGCCGGGGAGCGTGTAACCCATGCTGAAGTGGCCGATATCGAGACCAACCGGGAGGTCAAAATGCAAGGTGTGCTCGTCGCCCGCGGCCCGCCAGCTGGGGACCCAGGAGAGACGGGCGCCGCCGCCGTCGTGGGGATTGGAACCGACGCCTCCGCCGTAATAGCCTTGGAGCTCGACGCCGTTGGCCATGCCGTCCGCCGCCGTCGTGCCGCGGTCTGCCGCAACTGGGGCCGCAGCCGCCGGGGCGCGATCACGGATTTCGATGAGCTGCTCGCGGGTGTAGGTCCGGTCGCCCGCGACCACCACGTTCGTGCTTCCCTCGGGGAGGAGCGTCAATGCCGCTTCAGCCTCGGCCCGGGTGTCGATGGCGCCTTCGCCCTCGATCGTTCTGCTGTCTCCGCCCGACGTTGCCCCGCTGGGCCTGACGGTGATGTTAATGCTCATGACGATCCCTCCTAAAATATTAAAATTTACAAATCCCCTTCAATGCTGACTGAAAGCATTATCGCGGAGGGGTCCCAAAGGTTGCGTCCTTTTTCGAAAAAAGCGGGCGGCAAAACCGGGTCCGGCGGGCATCTGCGGGCGATGAAAACTCGGCTCCAAAGAGATATAAAGGTGAAGCCCGGGAGAAGACCCTGAAAACCCTCGGAAATTAGGAGCTTAAAAATCTCCTGACCCTGACAAAAATCACGCAACTAAGTTTTTGCCTTCGCGAAGAAGCCCGCAGCGGCGGGGGGATCTCTCGTCGTCCGGAGGGTTTATGAAATTTCCCAAACAATTCGGTGTGCGGAAGGCGATTTTCGCGGCGGTCTTTCTCGTCGCCGCGTCGGGGATCGTGAGTCCCAAGAGCGCGGAGGCCGCATGGGGCGAGATTTACTGCGACATCGAGAACGGCAGCGGGTCCGCCCTGGATCTCGCCGTCGCCCTCTATAACAACGGCAACGGAGCGAGCGAGACCGACGACGCCAAGCGGCAATGCAAGAAGGCGATACGGTTCTTCGGTAACCAGACCATCGCCCTTCCGAACGGCATCGAGATCTACAATACGCCTCCGAACGGAGCCAATTTCGGCGTCGCCTTCCGGAAGTGCGTTTCGACCGGACCGAACGCGGAACCCGGATGCAACACCACCGGCAACACCGCGGTGGTTCTGGACTTTTCAGACTATACGGCCAACGGGGGCGACTGCCCCATCCGCGTCTTCAATAATGCGAAGATCGACATCCTGAACCTGACCGTCCGTGTTCCCAATCCCGCCAAGGCCATCTGCACCGGCGGGGGCGAGGCCATCCCTCTCGAAGATCAAGCCAACAACTTCGCCTGGATCCACAACGTGAGGATCGAGGGCACCGGGGGGATCGTGGACCCCGACGGGGACGGGATTCCGGTCCCACCGGACAATTGCCCCGAGACCAACTCGACGGACCTGACGAACACCGATGGCGACAGTCTGGGCGACGTCTGCGATCCGGACGACGATAACGACGGCGTCCTCGACGGTAGCGACAACTGCCCCAAGGTCGCGAACCCGGGACAGGAGAACAACGACGGAGACAGTCAGGGAGACGCCTGCGATCCGGACGACGACAACGACGGCGTCATCGACACGAGCGACAACTGTCCGACCACGGCGAACCCGACGCAAGCCAACAACGACGGCGACGCCCAGGGCGACGCCTGCGACCTGGACGACGACAACGACGGCTTCGCGGATGCCTTCGACAACTGCCCGTTTGTTGCGAATCCCGGCCAGCAGAACAACGACGGCGATACCGAAGGCGACGCCTGCGATGCCGACGACGACAACGACGGCGTCTTGGACGGCGCGGACAATTGCCCGCTGGTCGCCAATACCGATCAGGCCAATCATGACGCGGACCCCCAAGGCGACGCCTGCGACACGGATGACGACAACGACGGCGTTCTGGATGGCGTCGACAACTGCCCGCTCGTGGCCAATCCGTCCCAGATGGATACGGATCTCGACGGCATCGGCGATGCCTGCGACCTCCCTCCGGGGGCGACGGATTCGGATGGCGACGGCGTGATCGACGCGGTCGACAACTGCCCGACTGTCCCCAATACCATCCAGCTCAACAATGACGGCGACGCCCAAGGCGACGCCTGCGATCCGGACGACGACAACGACGGCGTGCCCGACCTGACGGATAATTGCCAATTCGTGCCGAATCCGGCTCAAACGGACTCCGACTTCGACGGTATCGGCGACGTGTGCGACATCTTGGCCGATGCGGACGGAGACGGTGTCGTGGACGGCGTGGACAATTGTCCCTCCGTCCCGAACCTGATCCAGACCAACACCGACGGTGACGCCCAGGGCGACGCCTGCGATCCGGACGACGACAACGACGGCGTGGCGGACTTGGCCGACAACTGCCCGCTCACGCCGAACCCGGGTCAACAGGACACGGACCTGGATGGCATCGGAGACGCCTGTGACACGGGCACGCCGCCTGCCACGGATTCAGACGGCGACGGCATCATCGACTCCATCGACAACTGCGACTCGGTTCCCTCGACGGATCTCGCCGATACCGACAGCGATGGGTTGGGCAATCCCTGTGACCCGGACATGGACGGTGACGGCGTGCCGAACGGAGCCGACAATTGCGTCCTCGTCCCCAACCCTGGCCAGACGGACTCCGACATCGACGGACTGGGCGATGCCTGCGACTCGCCCGGCGACTCGGACGGCGACGGAATTCTGGATTCGATCGACAATTGCGACTCGACGCCCAGCATGGATCTGACGGACACGGATGGCGACGGCCAGGGAAATCCCTGCGACACGGATGACGACAACGACGGCCACCTGGACGGCGCTGACAACTGTCCGTTCGTGGCGAACCCGACCCAGGAGGACGCCGACGGCGACGGCCTCGGTGATGCCTGCGACCCGACGGCCACCGTGACCGACGTGGACGGCGACGGGATCCTCGACTACGCCGACAACTGCGACACGGTTCCGAGCCTGAACTTGACGGACACCGACGGCGACGGCCTCGGCAACCCCTGCGACCCCGATGACGACAACGACGGAGTCTTGGACGGTCCCGACAACTGCGACCTCGTGCCGAACCCCGGCCAGCAGGATGTGGATATCGACGGCGTGGGCGACGCCTGCGACACGCCCAATGACAACGACGGCGACGGGATCCTGGACAGCGTCGACAATTGCGACTCGACCCCGAGTCTCGATTTGACCGACACGGACGGCGACGGTCAGGGCAATCCCTGCGACGCGGACGATGACGGCGACGGGATTCTTGACGGTCCGGACAACTGCGACCTGGTGCCGAACCCGGCCCAAACCGACACGGACGGCGACGGCATCGGCGACGCCTGCGATACGAACCCGCCGGTCTCCAATGACAGCGACGGCGACGGCATCGACGACGATATCGACAACTGCGACACGGTGCCTTCGACAGACCTCCACGATACGGACGGCGATGGTCTGGGCAACCCCTGCGACGACGACGACGACGGTGACGGCGTCCTGGACGGCTCGGACAATTGTCCGCTGGTGGCCAATCCGGGTCAGGCCGACGCGGACATTGACGGCCTAGGAGACGCCTGCGACTTCCCGGGCGACGCCGACGGCGACGGCATCCTGGACGACATTGACAATTGCGACTCGACACCGAGTCTCGATTTGACGGACACGGACGGCGACGGTCTGGGCAACCCCTGCGACACGGACGATGACGGCGACGGCCACTTGGACGGAGCCGACAACTGCCCGTTCGTGGCGAACCCCGGCCAGGAAGATAGCGACGTGGACGGGTTGGGCGACGCGTGCGACGGGGCGTTCACCGACACGGACGGAGACGGAATCAGCGACGATATCGACAACTGCCCCACGACGCCTTCGCTCGACCTGACCGATACGGACCTGGACGGCGACGGCAATCCTTGCGACGCGGACGACGACGGCGACGGCGTGAACGACACGACCGACAACTGCGACCTGGTGCCCAACCCGGCCCAGACCGACACGGATACGGACGGCATCGGCGACGCGTGCGAGAATCCGAACGATCAGGACGGCGACGGAATTCTCGATTTCATCGATAATTGCGACACGGTTGCGTCCTCGAACCTGAATGATGTCGATGGCGACGGCGCCGGCGACGTCTGCGACGCGGACGACGACGGCGACGGCGTGCCGGATGTAAGCGACAACTGTCCCAGCGTCCCCAACCCGGCGCAAACGGACTCCGATGCGGACGGCCTGGGTGACGCCTGCGACCCGGTCACGGCGGTGGTGGACACGGACGGCGATGGTATTCCCGATGCGTCGGACAACTGCCCCACGACGGCCTCGACCGATCTGACGGATACGGATGCCGACGGCCAGGGCAATCCCTGCGACACGGACGATGACGGCGACGGCGTGCCCGACGGTTCGGACAACTGCGCGCTGATCGCGAACCCGGGCCAGGAGAACGCCGACGGCGATTCCTTGGGCGACGCGTGCGATGACTGCCAGGATCAGGACGGGGACGGCGTTTGCACTCCGCTGGAGATCACGCTCGGCACCGATCCGAACGATCCCGATACGGACAATGACGGATTGGGCGACGGGGCCGACTGCGCCCCGCTGGATCCGGCCCACTCGACCGGAGCGTCCTGCGACTTCGAGAATCCGGACATGGACGGAGACGGCATCCCCAACACGTCGGACAACTGCCCCTTTGCCGTGAACCCCTCCCAGGCGGACGCGGACGGCGACGGTGTGGGCGACATCTGCGACAACGTTTTTGACGAGTCCGTCAATGACACCGACGGCGACGGTATTCCGAACGATGAGGAGGGCAACTTCGGAACGGATCCGAACGATCCCGATACGGACAACGATGGTCTGAGCGACGGCGAGGAAGTCCAGAGCCCGTTCTATCCCGTCTGCGGACCGCTCGACCCGGATTGCGACAATGATGGCATCTGCGACGGTCCGGCGACGGTGGGAGACGGCGTGGGCAATGTGATCTGCACGCCCTTCGAGGGCCACGGTGACAACTGCGTGATCGTCTCCAATGGTCCGGCGACCCCGGGCATCTTGGACGGAGAGATCCAGCTCGACACGGACGGCGACGGCGTCGGCGACGCTTGCGAGGGCGATTTCGACGGCGACGGAGTGCCGGATCAGACGGACAACTGCCCGTTCAACCCGAACGCCGACCAGGAGGACAAGAATAACAACGACATCGGTGACATCTGCGATCTGACCCTGGCCTTCTTCAAGGGAGGCGCGGGTGAGGGCGGCTGTTCTCTGGTTCCGGGCGCGACGGCGATGGGATCAGACGGGCTGATGATGTCGTTCTCCATCGGCCTCCCGGGTCTCCTTCTGGGAGCGGTTCGCGGGGGCAGAAAAGAAGACTAGATCAGAGTGAGACCGCAAGGTCGGAAGGGCCGCTCCCCGGAAAGGGGGGCGGCCCTTATTGCTTTCTATCCCAGAACCCTTATTTTCCCAAGTATTGAGCAACTTTTATGGGCTGCCCGCGATAATGCGGCCGACGGAGGTGAGCCAACCTCCGCACGGAGGCATTTTATGGCGTCTTGCAAGCGGTTCGTTCGTGGCGGTCTTATTCTCCTTACATTGGCGGCGGTCATCGGACTCGCCCCCAAGAAGGCGGAAGCGGCGTGGGGGGACATCTACTGTGACATCTCAAACGGCAGCGGATCCGCCCTGAAGCTCGCGGTCGACCTTTACAACAACGGAAACGGTTCTTACGATTCGGACGACGCCAAGCGTCAATGTAAGAAGGCCATCCGGCTCTTCGGCGAGCAGACGATCTCGATTCCCGAGGGCCTCCTCGTGTACAACACCCCGCCCGACGGCGCTACTTATGGCATGGCGATCCGCAAGTGCGTCTCTACCGGCCCGAACGCCGAGGCCGGTTGCAGCACGACGAGCAATACGGCCGTAACCCTGGATTTCTCCGGATACACGGCGAACGACGGCAAATGCCCGATGAAGGTCAGCGACGGGGCGAAGATCGACGTCCTGAACCTGACGGTCAAGGTTCCGGACGTCAATTACGCCATCTGCACCGAAGGCGGCGCCCCGATCGCACCTGAGGACATGAGCAGCGAATACGCATGGCTCCACAATGTGCGGATCATCGGCTCGGACAACCAGCCGCCCCCGGCCCCGACCTGCAACATCACCAAGGCCGCGGTTGCCTCGGGCGGCTTCGACATCACTTGGGAGACGACCAACGCGACCTCGGCCACCGTCAAGGCCGGAGACGCGACGATCTCGACCGATCTCTCCGGAACGGAGCATGTGAATCCGGCCTCGGCGACGACGTATACCTTGAATGCGACCGGCCTCGGCGGGTCGTGCGATGACAGCGTGACCGTCACCCCGACGGTTCCGACCGACACGGACGGCGACGGCGTCAACGACGACGTGGACAACTGCGTGTCCGTTCCGAATCCCGGCCAGGAAAACCATGACGGCGACGCGGAAGGCGACGCCTGCGACGCGGATGATGACAACGACGGGATTCTCGATGACGGCGACGGTTCGGGCACGATCGGTGACGGAAAGTGCACCGGTGGGGCCACGACGTCCTGCGACGACAACTGCCAGTTCGACTCGAACGCCGATCAGGCGGACGCGGATGGCGACGCCATCGGTGACGTTTGCGATGTGCCCGGCACGACCGACACCGATGGTGACGGCCTGGTCGACGATGTCGACCTATGCCCGACCGAGGCCGGCTCGGCCGCCAACGGCGGCTGCCCGCCCACTAAGTGCATCAGCCAGGTGGACGGCACCCCCCAGACCAAGACGGGAGTCGACGCCGACGGCGACGGGATCGATGCCGCCTGCGACCTGAACGACACGCCGGGAGGCGGAACGGATACGGACGGTGACGGTATCATCGACAGCGTGGATAATTGCGACACAGTGCCCTCAACCGACCTCACCGACACGGATATGGACGGTCTGGGCAATCCCTGCGACCCGGATGACGACAACGATGGCATTCTCGATGACGGCGACGGTTCCGGCATTGTCGGGGACAACCGCTGCACGGGCGGGGCGACCTCCGGCTGCGACGACAACTGCCTGGTGACGGCGAACGCCGGCCAGCAGGACGCGGACAGCGACGGCATCGGCGATGCCTGCGACCTTCCCGGCGACGCCGACGGCGACGGGATTCCGGACGCCGTCGACAACTGCGACAGCGTGCCGTCAACCGACCTGACGGACACGGATTCCGACGGCCTGGGCAACGTCTGTGACCCGGACGACGACAACGACGGCATCTTGGACGACGGAGACGCCTCGGGCACGATCGGTGACGGCAAGTGCGTCTCTGGTGATACGACCGATTGCGACGACAACTGCATCCTCGTGGCCAACGCGACCCAGGCCGACGCGGACGCCGACGGCATTGGCGACGCCTGCGAAGCCGGCGCGATCCCGGATAGCGACGGGGACGGCATCATCGACAGCGTGGACAATTGCGACAGCGTGGCCTCGACCGACCTGACGGACACGGACGGTGACGGCCAGGGGAATCCCTGCGACGACGACGATGACGGAGACACGGTCAACGACGGCTCCGACAACTGCCCGCTCGTCGCCAACACCGACCAAGCCGACGCCGATGGCGACGGCACGGGCGACGCCTGCGACACCCCGACTGTACCGGGTGACAGCGACGGGGACGGCATCATCGATAGCGTGGACAACTGCGACAGCGTGGCCTCGACCGACCTGACGGACACGGACGGCGACGGCCTGGGCAACCCCTGCGACGATGACGACGACGGCGACACGGTCAACGACGGTTCCGACAATTGCCCGTTGGTTCCAAATCCCGGTCAGGAGAACACCTTCGGTAGCTCCGCAGGAGACGCCTGCGAGCCGGGAGGGAGCAACTCCGTGGGCAACGACAGCGACGGCGACGGCCTTCCGAACGACCTGGAGGAAGGCGTCTTCGGCACGGATCCGAATAACCCCGACACCGACGGCGACGGTCTTTCCGACGGCCAGGAAGTGGCGAGCCCGTTCTATCCGGCCTGCGGCCCGACCGATCCCGACTGCGACGACGACGGGGTCTGCGACGGCGCGGGCACGGTCACCGACGGCGCCGGCGGCGTCATCTGCCAGCCGTTCGACGGCCACGGCGACAACTGTCTGCTCGTCTCCAATGGACCGAACACCCCGGACATCTCAGACGGCGACATCCAACTCGACACGGACGGCAATGGCGTCGGGGACGTCTGCGAGGGCGACATGGACGGCGACGGCATCGGCGATGACACCGACAACTGTCCCTTCCTCGTCAACAAGGACCAGAACGACAGCGATTCCAACGGCATCGGCGACGCCTGCGACCCGAACTTCTCCTTCCTCCAGGGAGGCGGCGGCGGTTGCGGCTGCCGAATGGATGGCGGGGCTTCTCAGACGAAGGACGCCTTGCCCTTGATGGCGATGGGCCTTCCGTTGATCCTGTTCCGAATCCTGAGGAAAAAGCGGGCCGTTAACCAAGCGTAACTCTTCGTAAAGTAGCGGTTTTGCAGCAGTGTCAAGGGGCGGTTTCCGCAAGGAACCGCCCCTTGTTTTTTCGCAACTTTTTGACCCGGGGGTCGATAAACCCATTGACCTGAAGAAAGGAAGAGGGGGCCGTTTTATGAAATCGGTAATGAAAAAAGTGCTCTCGGTTGCGGCGTTCGCGCTTGTTTTGGGGGCGGGAGCCTCCCGGGCCGACGCGGCGTGGGGCGAGATTTACTGCGACATCAGCAACGGGAGCTCTTCGGCCCTGAAGCTGGCGGTCGACCTCTATAACAGCGGCAATACGAACGACGACACCGACGACTCCAAGCGTCAATGCAAGAAGGCCGTCCGATTCTATGCCGAGCAGACGATCCCGGTCCCAAGCGGTTTCCTCGTTTACAACACGCCTCCGGACGGTGCGACCTACGGTCTTGCCTTCCGCAAGTGCGTTTCGACGGGCCCGAACGCGGAAGCCGGCTGCCCTTCCTTAAGCGACACGGCCGTCGTCCTCGATGCCTCGGGCAAGGGCGACTGCCCCATCAAGGTCTCCAACGGGGCGAAGATCGACTTCATCAAGTTCAAACTCATCGTCGATAATACGGCCAAGGCCATCTGCACCGAGGGTGGACAGAACATCGAACCCGAGAACATGGAGAGCAACTACGCCTGGATCCACGACGTGACGATCTGTTCGGCGAGTGATCCGAACTGCACGGGGACGCCTTCGGAGACCGACTGCAGCGACGGCGTCGACAATGACGGCGATGGCAAGACCGACTGCGAGGACACCGATTGCTCCTCGAACCCGGGCGCCTGTCCGCAGACGGAAGAAAACTGTAGCGACGGCGTCGACAACGACAATGACGGCAAAATCGATTGCGAGGACACCGACTGCGCGGACGACACCGCCCATTGCTCGGGGACGGAAGACTGCGACGACCATGTCGATAACGACGGCGACGGAAAGGTCGACTGCGACGATTCCGATTGCTCCACGAATCCGGCCTGCTCGAACCCGGACGACAGCGACGGCGACGGCATCCCCGACGCGACCGACAAGTGCGACAAGGATTCGACGGGCAACGTCTGCGACAGCACAGATCTCGCGGCCTGCTTCTCGAATGCCTCCGACAACGTCTGCAGCGGCGTGGGCGTCGGCGACGCCGCCGCCTGCAGCGAAACCGAGGACATGGACAACGACGGACGCGGGAACCGTTGCGACGAGGACATCGACGGCGACGGCCTGAAGAACGGCTCGGATCCCGATCCGTACGATCCGGACGCCGACAACGACGGCGCCTGCGACGGTCCGAACATGGTGGGAGGCTGCAGCTCCGTCAACGATCCGTGCCCGCTCTTGAACGGCGTGGTCAAGAACAGCCTGGGCCAGTGCGCTCCGGAGCCGGTCAGTCCGGGCGAGACCGATCCCGATGGCGACGGGCTGACGACCACTCTGGAGACCGAAATCGGGACGAACCCGAATGATGACGACAGCGACGACGACGGCGCCAAGGACGGCGTGGACTGTTTCCCGCTCGACGCGGCCAAGCAAAATTGCGGCGGAGCCACGACCATCGTGGATCCGGACTTCGACGACGACGGCATCTGCAACGGCGCCGAATCGGGCACGGACCCCGTGACCGGCAATCCCTGTACGCCCAACGCGGCGGGCCAGGGAGACAACTGCCCGGCCACGCCGAACCCGGATCAGAAGGACGACAACCACAACAACGTCGGCGACGCTTGTGAGATCGGCACGAGCCTGGATGGCGATGGTGACGGCCTGCCGGATGACCTTGAAGAGAGCGTCTTCCACACCGATCCGACAAAACCGGACACGGACGGCGACGGCCTCTCGGACAGCGACGAGGTCAACGGACCGACGTACCAGAACGGCGAAGGCCCCCTGAATCCCGACGTGGATGACGACGGCATTTGCGACGGCCCGGCCACGGTCTCGGATGATGCCGGAGAGATCTGCAACGCGGGTCCGAACGGCACCGGCGACAACTGCCCGATCGTGAAGAACGCGGACCAGTCGGACGCCGACGGCAACGGCCGGGGCGACGTCTGCGACGGCGACATGGACGGCGACGGCATCGCGGACGCGGACGACGACTGCCCGTTCATCTCCGACCCGCTCCAGCCCGACTCGAACGAGGACGGCGTGGGCGACGCCTGCGACCCGAACCTGGCGGTCAGCGGCATCGACGGCGGTTGCGGCTGCCGCATGGACGGGAAGTCCGGCGGACGGGCTCAAGACCTGATCCCCTTCGCGGCCCTGATGATCCCCTTGGCGCTCTTGCGGATC
>DATIGE010000055.1 GCA_035454885.1 bacterium | reverse complement strand
TGGACGTTCATCCACTATCCGGATCACCGGCAGACCTACGGCACCGCCAAGTACTTTAGGGAGATCGGCTATCGGGGCGCGTTCCGGGCGGACATGGCCGCCTACCTCGAGGACACGGGGGCGGGCCGGGAGTCGGTGGCGGCCCTGCCGATGCGCAATCTGGACACGCACCGGATGTCGACGGCGGGGGCCCAGTGGGCGGAGATCGATGCCGTCAAGGGACGCTTCTCGCCCGCGCGCTGGGAGTCCTACAAGCGCGACGCGCGCTACCTGCGAGAGTCCATGGGGACCGGGCCGTACTTCCATTACATGGCCGATCACGGTTGCAACGCCACCCCGGTCTGGATCGCGGCCGCATCGCTCCTCTACAATCTGGCCCCCGCGGGCGACGCCCCGCTGCTCTGGACGGCCCTGCTGGATCCGCTGCTTCTGTTGATCGCATTCGTTGCGATCTGGCGCTGCTTCGGCGCGCGCACCGCCCTGGTCTGCATGACCGTCTTCGGCGCCAACGACTTCATCATGTTCGGATCGAATTGGGCCGGGGCGACGCTCCGGCACGACTGGCTGGCGTATTTGGCGCTCGGCGCCGCCGCCCTGAAGCGCGAACGCTGGACCCTGGGCGGCGCTTTTTTGGGGCTGGCCGCGATGATCCGGGCCTTCCCGGCGGTCGCCGTGGGCGCCCTCGCGTTGCCGGCCCTCTGGTGGATTCTGGATGAGCGGAAGCGGAGAGGTCGCTGGCCGTCCCTGGCCGAATTCCGGCGTGGGAACCCCTGGCTCGGCCGCGCGTGGCTCGGGGCCGCCGCCGTCGCCGCCGGGTTGTTTCTCTCCACGTCCCTGGTCTTTTCATTCGGGGCCTGGGCCGACTGGTGGGAGAAGGTGAGGCTCCTTTCGGCGGATCCGCACGCGAACCACATCGGTCTCAGGACGCTCATCGGCGGTTGGCGGGACAATCAGCGGTTCCTGCTTCACGAACGAAGGTATCTTTATGCGGCCGCCCTCGCGGGTTTCACCGCCGCCGTCGCCGCGGCCTGCCGCGGCAAAAGGCCCGACCAGGCGGCCGTGATCGGATTGTTCCTCATCCCCGTGCTCTTCTACCCGGCGAACTACTACATCCATTTCATCTTCCTTCTGCCGCTCCTCATGACGGAGACGGAGGAAAGGATCGCCGGCGTGTGGATCCCCCTGACCGTGCTCCTTCTTTGCGCCGCGCAGTATTTCACCGTGAACGTAACCCCCTTGGGGAAACACTTTTACCTCGCCACGGCGCTCCTCTTCTCCGCCTGGACCGTCCTCTTGGCGGCCCTCAACCTGACCGCCGCGACGGCCGCGAACGAGAAGGCGATCAGGACGGGGTCGAAGGGGACATGGATGCGCGGGTCTCCGAGATAGAAATAGAACGTCGCCAGCAGGACGCCGATCGACAATCCGGTCAAGAGCCACGGCGCTCCGCGGTCTTCCCATAACTTCTTTTGGATTCCCAGCACGGCGATGCGGCCGGCGGCCGGCAGGAGAATGACCCACGTAAACGCGCGGCTGAAGGCCAGGAGCCATTTTTGGGCCGCGCCCGAGGGCGTTTTCCAAACGGGCCAGTAGTCCTGAAGGCCCAGTCCCAGTCCCTCCTTGATGTTGTCGAACGACGTCAACAGCAGGCGCGGTTCCGCCCAAATCTGCTTCAGTCCCTCCTTGTAGAAGTGGCCTTCGTCGAAGAGCGGGACGGGCGTGCGGACGTCCCGTTCGGGGCCGTAGCGGCGCATGTTGGGGATCGGTCCGATGGAATACTCGCCGTAGTCTCCTTGGTAGTGGATGATCCGGACCGGTGCGCGGGCCAGGTAAAAGTTGAGCCCGCCGTTGGAGGCGAGCCCCGACGGTTTGCGGAGGAGGATGGAATTGTGGACGCAGGCCGCCAGGATCAACGGGAGGCTCGCGAGGATGAAAGGCTTCAGCGCCCTCCACGCCGCGCGCCGGTCCCGGCCGAAGGCCGCCCAAAAATAGGCGGGGACGCCGGCGTAGAGCAGGACCATGTTGGGCCGGATGACCGACAGGAGCGAGAGCGAGAGCCCGGCCAAGACCAGACGGCGGCGGTCCGACGGGGAGTCGACGCTCAGGAGGATCCAGAAAGAGAGGGTCGTGAAGAAGGCCGCGGGGACCTCCGTCAGGACGAGGCCGCCGTAGTAGATGAGGGGAAAGTACAAGGCGTTCGCCAGAAAGACGGCGAGGGCGACGAAGCGGGACGAGGTCAGCCTCCAGGCGATCGAAGCGGCCAGCGCGCAGATCAGGCCGCCCATCAGCGCCTGCAAGACGGCGATGGGCGCGAAGTGGCGGCCCGTCGGGTCGACCAGGGCGAGAAGGACGGGATATCCGGCCGAAGAGAACGTGTCCCAGACGCCTAGGCTCAAGGCCCGCAGACGTTCGGCGTGCTTCTGGTAGACCAGCATGTCGGAGAAAAGGAAGTTCCCCGGCGGATGGACGGCGAGGGAGAACCAGAGACGGAGCGCCGTGGCCGCGAGAACGCCGAAAGCGAGAAAGCGAATTCGTGGAGCGATCATGAAAGGTGTGATAAAGTAACAAGAATTCGCGCCAATGAAAGACCTCTTTTATACGATCCGTCCGCATCAATGGACCAAGAACCTCCTCGTCTTCATTCCGATCATCATGGCCCATCGTCTGGCCAGCCGGGACCTGCTGCTCAACGCGGGTCTGGCGTTCGCGGCCTTCAGCCTTTGCGCCTCGGCCAGCTACATCCTGAACGACTGGCGGGACATCGAGCGGGACCGGAGCCATCCCAAAAAACGCCACCGGCCGCTGGCCTCGGGCGCCGTCTCCGTGCCCGCGGCCTCCCTGCTCGCCTTTTTTCTCCTGGCGGGCGCCGCCGGAGTGACCCTTCTCCTGCCGCGCGATTTCGCCTGGGTCCTGTCCGTGTACGTTTTTTTCTCGGCGTTCTATTCGCTCGCGCTCAAACGCGCGGTCCTGATGGACGTGATGGTCTTGGCGTTCTTCTACGCCCTGCGGATCTTCGCGGGGGCGGTGGCCATCGGCGTGGAGGTCTCGTCCTGGCTGCTCGCCTTCTCGATCTTCATCTTCTTCAGCCTCGCCCTTCTCAAACGCTATTCCGAGCTGGCCTTTTTGAGCAAAGAGGAGGGCTCCCTGACCGGCCGCGGTTACCGCAAGGGCGATCTCGATTCGCTCGCCATGCTCGGAACGGCGAGCGGCGTTCTCTCCGTGCTCGTTCTGGCCCTCTACGTGAGCAGCGCCGAGGTGACCGCCCTTTATTCCCACCCGCGCGCGCTTTGGCTCCTGTGCCCGGTGATGCTCTATTGGGTGAGCCGCGTCTGGCTGTTGGCCCACCGGGGGGAGATCCCGGACGAACCCATCGTCTTTGCGCTGAGGGATCGCGCCAGTTACGTCGTGGGCCTTCTGGCGGGAGCCATCGTCTGGGCCGCGTCATGACGGAATCCTTTGAGTCCTTCGAGTCTTTCGAATCCTGGGGGCGTTTTCCCAAAGTCCGGCAGGAGGTCTTCCGTCCGTCTTGGATCGCCGACCCCATCCCTTTCAAGAAGTTTTCGAGCGTTCTGCCCTACGGGCAGGGCCGGAGCTACGGCGATTCGTGCTTGAACGACGGCGGGACGATTCTCGTCACGGACCGGCTCAACCGGTTGATGACCTTCGACGCCGCGGCCGGCGTCTTGCGGTGCGAGGCGGGCATGACGTTGCGAGACGTGCTCCATGTGATCGTGCCGCGTGGCTGGTTCCTGCCGGTCTCCCCGGGAACGCAGTTCGTCTCGGTGGGCGGCGCGGTCGCCAACGACATCCACGGCAAGAACCATCACAAGGCCGGTACCTTCGGCCGGTTCGTGCGGCGCTTCGAGCTGTTGCGGTCCTCGGGCGAGAGGCTGGTCTGCTCGCCGGCGGAAAACGCGGATGTCTTCGCGGCGACGGTCGGAGGCTTGGGGCTGACCGGGCTCATGACGTGGATCGAGTTCTCCCTGAAGCGGATTCCCGGTCCGAAGATGGACGTCGAGACCGTGCCGTTCGCGGGACTGGAGGATTTTTTCCGACTCTCCGCCGACTCGGACAGGGATTTCGAATACACCGTCGCCTGGTTCGACGGGTTTGCGTCCCCCGACCGGTTCCGGGGCCTTTTTTATCGAGGAAATCACGCCTCACCCGAGGACAAGGTGAAGCTCCCGTCCTTTCAAGCGAGGCTCTCGGTGCCCTTCGATCTACCCTCGGGCCTTCTCAATCGCTGGACGATCCGGGCCTTCAACCGTCTCTATCACGATTGGAACGCGCATAAGCCGGCGCATCGTTCGGTCACCTACCGCTCGTTCTTCTATCCCCTGGACGCCGTCTCGCACTGGAACCGCGTCTACGGGCGGCGCGGATTCTTCCAGTACCAGTGCGTGGTGCCCCTGGGGGGCGCCGGCCGCCGTCCCCTCGCGCCCCTTTTGGAGGAGGTGACGCGGTCGGGTCAGGGATCGTTCCTGGCCGTCTTGAAGGTCTTCGGGGATTTGGCCTCGCCCGGTCTTCTTTCCTTTCCGCGCCCGGGGGTCACGCTGGCGCTTGATTTTCCGAATCGCGGGAGGAAGACGTTGGACCTGTTGGAGCGCCTGGACGCCGTCGTCCGCGGCTCCGGCGGCGCCGTGTATCCGGCCAAGGACGCGCGCATGTCCGCGGCGGCCTTTCAGGCTTTCTTTCCGCGGTGGCGGGAATTCGCGAAGTTTGTCGATCCCAAATTCTCATCGAGTTTCTGGCGGAGGGTCACGACATGAGAAAAATGCTGATCATCGGGGCCACGTCGGCCATCGCCCGGGAGACGGCGCGGCTCTTCGCCGCCGACGGCGACGCCTTGTTCCTCGTGGCGCGCGATCCGGAAAAGCTCACGGCGGTGGCGAACGACCTCAAGGCCCGGGGGGCCGGGCGCGTCGAGAGTTTCGA
>DATIGE010000054.1 GCA_035454885.1 bacterium | reverse complement strand
GATCGATCACGGGCACCAGGAGATGGCACGCCGCCAGGGACCACAAGAGACCGTTGGTCCGGAACAGCCCGAACTGGACGTATCCGGCCCCCGCCGCGACGAGGGCCGAAAAAAGGATGCGGCCCGCGCGCGAGTCCGGCGTGCTCTTCGGGTCCGAGATCATATGGTAGGCGAAGAGCAGGATGATACCGCTTTGCATCCGGTGCCAGGGGATCGTCATGGGCTCGCCCATCCATAGCGAACGGCCGAAGAGAATGGCCGCCCAGAACGCGAGGAAGGCGAGCGTGATGTCACTGCGGCGCGATTTGTACACGACCAAACTGCCCATCCCCACCATGCAAAAGGCCGCGACCATCGCGTTGCCCCACTGGCCGGCCGAAACCCAGATGTCGTCCGGGAAGAAGATCAGCATGAAGACGACGCTGAAGTTCGTGGGATTGAACAAGTGCTTCCCCTTCCATCTCAGCGTGAACTTGGACAGAATCGTGATGACGGCGGCAAGAACGACCAACTCCCAACGATTCGTCCGGAGGAAAAGGCTCAAGGAAAACCCGGAAATCAGGGCGCTTCGAAAATCGAACGCGGGGAGTTTCCACACCTGGGTGCAGGCGTATTGGGTCAAGAGGGTCGATCCCACGATCAACACGACCCGCTCCCAGGTCATGTCGAAGCGCAGGACGAAGATGCCGTAGCCAAGGAGAATCCCCAGGACCGTGATTTGGTAATACCGGGGATCAAGACGCGAGGTCACGTTTCACTCCTTAAAGAATATTCGACTGAATCGCACCCGTTAGGGTGTGATGGTTTTTTAGCACGGGTCTTAAGAAACCGCTGTAAATGCTTCGTAAAATCAAACCCTCACCGTCACCGCGAGAACGAACAGGGCCGCGTCATAGAGAGGGAGGCCCCGCCAGGGGTTTCAGAATCATCACAAAAATGTGCATGATTGACGCTTCTTACCGATCCGACTAAAATACGTCAGTGAATCCGGCCAAACTCAAGGCAGACCGTCTGATCGGCTCCGGGGCCGCCGGTTCCATCTACCTCGCGCACGATACCGCAACTTCCCAAAAATTCGCTCTCAAAGTTCTCAAAGACCTCTCCCCCCTTTCCGTCGCCAACTTCGAGCGGGAGGCCCTGTTCCTCTCCAAGCTCCGGCATCCGGGCCTGGTCGCCGTCTACGGTTTTTCCAAGACCGGGGAAGGCATCGCGGGCATCGAACCCGGCCCCTGCTATTGGATGGTCTGGGTCGACGGCACCTCCTTGACCGAAGTGGCGAGGCAGGCCAACCCGGAGCAAGTGACCTCATGGCTTCGCGAGTGCCTTGAGGCCCTCGACTACCTGCATACCCAGGGCGTCCTGCATGGAGACTTGAAGCCCGGCAACATCCTGGTCGACCGGGAGAACCATGTGCGCCTCGTCGACTTCGGCCTCGCCTCGCTGACGACGGAAGGCGCGACGCCGGGGAAAATCAAGGGGTCCCTCCCCTACCTCGCGCCGGAGTCACTCCAAGGCGAGCGTCTGCCGGCGAGCGACCTGTACGCGCTCGGAACCGTCTTTTACGAGATCCTCGCGCGGCAGCATCCAAGGCCGGACGCCCAGGGTCTCTCGCAACTCTTTTCGCCGGCCTTCCAACGGTTGGAAACACGCGGGCTCAATCTTCCGTCCCGTACCGCACGGATCATCGACCGGATGATCGAGACGGACCGCTCCGCGCGCTTCAAGTCCGCGCGGGACGTCTTGGACGCGCTTGGCGCCGACAAGCCCCTGGCCGCCGATGCGCCGCGCGAAGGCGGCGAGCCCTTTCGCTTGACCGGCCGGGACGCGGAATGGGCGGCGGCCGTCGCGTTCCTCGAAGGGCATCGAAACGGCATCCTCATCGCGCGCGGCGTCACGGGCACCGGAAAGACGCGTTTCGCGCGCGAGCTCACCTTTCACGCCGCGCTCCGGGGTCTCAGGGCCGAATCGCGCGAGGTCCAAGAAACCCTTTCCCCGTCCGAACGCCGCGATCTCTTCCGCCATTTGGATGACGCGGCCGCGGACGGTCTTCTCGTCTTGGAGGCGAACGACGACCGGCTCGCCCCCGAGACCGCCGCGTTTCTCGGCGACTTGGCCCGCGAGGAGGGCGTCCTCCAAATCGTCCTCTCGCCCGAGGGCTTTCTCGACCCGGCCCGGCGCGAAGGCTCCGAGTCCCTCCTCAGGAAGCGCGTCGAAAAGCTCTCCAAGACCGACGCTCAAGTCTGGGAGGCCCTCACCGCAGCGGGCGAGAATGCGCCGCCCTCCGGAATCGCCTTCGTGACGGGACTCACGCCCGTCGCCGTCGCGGAATCGCTCTTTCGACTGAGCGCCGCTGGTCTTCGGCATGTCACAGCCAAACACCTGTCGGCGAATCCCGATGTCCACAGGCGTTGGATCGCCTACTGGGAGCCGATGGGCGACGTGGAAGCCCTCGCGCACCACGCCCTCCACGTCGCCTCCCATCCCAAACGCCACGCATGGGTCTTGGAAGCGGCGGAGGCCCTGGAGCGGCGCGGGGCGGCCGAGCGCGCGATCCGTCTCTATGAAGTCGCGCTCTCCTTGAGTCCGCCTCCGAGCGAGCGCGAACCGCTCCTGAGAGGGCTGGCCAACGCCTACGGGACGAAGGGCGCTTGGAGCGAGCAGCTCCGGGTCCTCCAGGAATGGTTTGCCGATTTTCCGGACGATCCCGAGGGCCTGAACCCCGTCAAGTTTCACCTGGCCTCGGCCGTGGCCCTCCGGAACCTGGGCGACAACGCCAAGGCCCGCCGTCACTTGGAGCTTTGCCTGACAAACGGGCGGCCCGAGCAAGCCTCCCACCGGCCGAGGCTGGCCCGCGCCCACGCCCTCCTGGGGGTCCTCGATTTGTCCGAGAGGCAATGGGAGGGCAGCCGCCGCCGCTTCGAATCCTCGCGCGCCCTCCTCCTCGACCCGAGCGAACAGAAGGCCGAGGTCTTCTTGAACGAGGCCCGACTCGATGCCGACCTCGGCAACTGGAACAAGGCCCTTCAGGCCCTGGACGAGAGCGAGGCCGTCGCCTGGGCGGTCAACTCCCACGCCTCCGTCTTTGCCGCCGTCCTCGAAAGGGGGAACCTGGCAGTGAAGCTGGGCCGCCTGGACGATGCCGAGGCCGCTTACGCCCGGGCGCTGGAGATCGCCTCCGATCCCAAGGACGAGGCCCTCCTCGCGCGCGTGCACCAGAACCGGGGCGTCTTGGATTTGCGCCGCGCGGGCCTCGCCACGGCCCTGGAGGAGTTCGCGGCCGCGCGCCGTCTCCTCCTCTTTTTTGGGACGCCGGCCGAGCGGGCCTCAAACCACCTTGAGCACGCCCTCGCCCAGGCGGAGGTCGGCCACTTCAACGAGGCCCGCGCCCTGATCGATCAAGCCAATGCCCTCAGCGACGCCCCGGAAGTGCGGGCCTCGCGGGGGGAAATCGAAGGGGAGATCGAGCGACTTGAGTCGGGCGAGATCTCCGGAAACCCGGATCAAGCGCGCGACCGTCTCCTCGCGATTCACCAGAAACTCCCCGACGCCCTCAAGATCAGCTTCGAAGACCGGCCCGATTACCAAAAACTCGTTTTGCACAAGGAGACATCCATGGACATCTTGAACCAACTGAACGCCATCATGCGCGACCTGCTCACCTCCACGGAGGTGGACGACATCCTCTCCCGCATCTTGGAGGGCGCCATGCAGCTCTCCGGCGCCGAGCGGGGATTCCTGGTCACGCGCGACGAGCAGGTGCGGGCTTCCAGGAATCTCTCGAAGGAATTCCTCAAGGGAAACGAGTTCCGCCTGAGCCTTTCGGCCGTGCGCAAGGCCATGGAGGGAGGCGAGGCCGTCGTCACCGACAACGCGGCCCTGGACCCGCGCTTCAAGAACGCGGCCAGCATCCAGGAGCTGGAGCTCAAGGCCATCTGCGCCCTCCCCCTCAAGACGGCGGAGGGCGCCATCGGGGTCCTCTACCTGGACCACCGCTACCAACCCCTCGTCTTCCGGGACGACGACGTGAAGCTCCTCCAAATGTTCGCGGACCAGGCGGCGCTGGCGTTTCAGAAGGCCAAGACCATCGAGGACATGAAGGACGAGATCGTGACGCTGAAGAAGGAGGTTGAGGAGCAGCGGCTCCAGCTGACCCACGAATACGCCGAAGTCGTCGGCCAGTCCCGCCCCATGATGGAGGTCCTCTCCTTGGTCGACCGCCTGGTTGATTCGTCGATCCCCGTCTGGATCTACGGCGAATCGGGCACCGGCAAGGAGATGATCGCCCGCGCCCTGCACTTCAAGGGTCCGCGCGCCAAGAAGCCCTTCGTCTCCGAGAACTGTTCGAGCCTGCCGGAGACCCTCCTCGAGAGCGAACTCTTCGGCCACAAGAAGGGCTCGTTCACCCACGCCGACCGGGACAAGAAGGGCCTCCTCCACCACGCGGACGGCGGCACGGTCTTTTTGGACGAGATCGCGGACATGAGCCCGGCGCTCCAGGCCAAGATGCTGCGCTTCCTGCAGGAGGGGGAGATCCGGCCTGTCGGCTCCAACGAGGTCATCCGGGTGGACGTGCGCGTCGTGTCCGCCTCCAACAAGGACCTAAACGAGCTGGTTCGCCAGGGGAAATTCCGTGAAGACCTCTTCTACCGTTTAAACGGCATGACGGTGACGCTGCCGCCGCTCCGGGAACGCGTCGAGGACGTCCCCATCCTGGTCCAACACTTCCTGAAGAGGCTTGCGCTCGCGGAAAAGAAGGAACCCTTGGAGATCGCGCCCGAGGCCCTGGATCTCCTGACGGAATACAGCTGGCCCGGCAACGTCCGCGAACTGGAGAACACGATCCGCAGCGCCTCGCTCTTCCACTACAAGGGCAAGCTCCTGCCCAAGTCCTTCCACTTCAAGAAGGTCCTGTTCGGCGGGGAGGCGGTGTCCGTTCTTCATGCCCCGGAGCCCGCCAAGTCCGCCAAGCCGAAAGGGAAAGAGTTCGATGAGAAGAGCCTCCTCCTCAAGGCGTTGAAGGAGAACGGCTTCCACAAGGGCGAGGCCGCCGAGGCCTTGGGGATTTCGCGCCGCTATCTCTACACGCAGATGGAGAAGTATGGGATTCCGACCAAGCGGGTGTCGATGAAGGCGTACGTGGAGAAGGAGCTGAGTTAGACGGGCTCCGCCATCTGGAGCCATTCAATCGTCCCGCCCTGGATGACTGCCCCGGAGGGGATTTCCGTCAATGCGAGCTCGTTCATTTTTTGTCGGATGTCCTCCCGGTCGAGGACCTCGACCAAGGTGCGGACCCGGTCGTAGGCGCCTTGGGGGGTGACAAACTCGAGGATGAGGGCGGCGGTTTGCATGGTTGTGGGCCCTTCGGTTACGACCTCTCGGGCATATGTTCACGTAATCTCGCCAAATCGCCCTCCGAGAGCCGTCCCGTCCTTTCCAACTCGTGGGTCACCATATTCTCGGCGTAGGTATCGCCCGTCTCCGGATCGGCATAAAGCCCCCCTCCCAAATCGGCCAGGTGTTCTCTTCCGGGTTCCCGAGACATCCTGACGGACGGAGGAGGCGGATCAGCTTCAGCGGGTTCCTCAACAACGGCCGTCGTGGTCGACCCGACTTCCACAGGAGGTCCCGGCGGCAGAGGCGCGCTGCGCCTTCTTCCTCCCGCTCCGTGCCCGCGCGGCCTGGCCTCCGCAACGGGTTCGGCCGCCGGAGGCGGCGCAGATTCCGTGTGTGTTTCCGTCGGCGTCTCGGTCGATCCCGTCGATGTTTCCGTGGGTGTCTCGGCCGTCGAAGTCGACGGGGGTACGGAGGACGTCGAAGCGGTTTCTGCGGGCGCTTCCGCGGCCGGAGGGGGATTGGCCGGGGCCGCCGCGGCCGTTCCGCCGTTGCCCGAGGCCGCCGCGCCGATGGCCGCCGTCGATTGCGCCAAGGCGGCAAGGCTCTGGCCCACCATCGCCGCCGTCTGGGCGTCCTGGGCCGAGGTATCGGGAGGCGGAGGCGGCGGCTCGTAGTGCCCCGTCTCCTCCCGGTGCGCCATCATCGCCGTCAACAGGGCCATCAACTGCCCGCCCGTCTCCGGCGGTCTCGAGAGCCCCCCCATCATCCCCGAAAGCGCGGCGTCCTCCATCGCAAAACGAGCATCCAGACTACCGAGGACCGGATCCTCGTCAAACGAGGCGACGTAAGATGTCTCACCGATGGGGGGCATATCCGATCTCCTTGTTGTCTCTGAAGGAGCAAGGTTTGTGCCAGTGGGTAACTTTTATAACTGCCTAATATTGCTATATATTATTGCAGCTCCGTGAAATGATCCTGGGACATAAGAATCCTATAATTCTCAACTTTGTGAACACAGATTCCAGTTAGAATCGCTCCGAAACGATCCGGGCTTTGCGGCGATAAGGGGCCATTCCGAGATCAGAGCAGGTCTATGACGGGTCCCTTTTCACTTTCGGTCGGCGCCTCTCTCGCGACGGTCTCACAGACCCTGACGCGCCTCGCGAATGCGGCCGACTACATGGCGCACCTCGTTTCGGAGGAAAACGTCCTCCCGCGTGCCGACCTGTGGCAGGAGGCCGTGCGCGACGGCGACACGGAACGGCTGATCCAAGACGTCCGTATCCACGACGCCCTTCCGATCCGCCACCTGGATGACGAATCGCTCGAACTCCTGACGAACCTCGCCTTCAGCGACCCCCAGCTCCGTGCGGAACTCCAGACGAATGCGGAGCGTCTCGAGCGGTCGATCGGCGTCGCGCTTCCCTTGAGAATGAGCGTCTTCGCCGGAACTCCGCCCTCGGGGCTGCCGGATCGCGGCATCGCCCTCTTTCTCGGGGCGCGCGAGGAAGCGGCGGTTCCCGCTCGGTCCGCGCTCCAGCTGTTTACGGTGACGCCTCCACCCGCCTCCGAAGACGAAACGCTGCGGATCAGTACTCCCCGCAAGTTGAAGGGGCGCGGCCGATCGGCGGCCGTTCAAGAGCATTTCGCCAGGAAGGACATCGAAACGATCGCCGCCCGCGACCTGCGCGGTGCCCGCGTGACGCCACTCTCGGCGCCCCTAGAGGTCGCCTTGCAAGAGAATCTGACCCGCATCGGCCGCTTCACATTCCTGGGACTCAATCGGGCGCTGACGGGCGACGGGAGGGAACGGCTCCTGACGTCGATCGAGCGCTACCGGAGCCAGGTCGACGTCTTGGTCTTGGGGGGCCTGTCCGCGGCGGAGCCCTCGTTCGCGGACGCCGCCCTCGTGACGCTCAAACCGAGACTCGCCCTTCTGCCGGTCGCGGCGGCGGCGGCCGTTCACACCTTTGGCTACACCACCGTTTTTCCCGTCACGACCTCCTCACCCGCGACCCTGGAACTCCATCCCCTCCTGAACACGATCTCCGTCGAAAGCGTGCACGCGTCCAAGTCGCTTCCCCTGAAAAGGCAGGACCGGATTCTCGACATTCTGGAGCAGATCCGTCCGGATGTGACGCGCGAGCTGGTGAGATCCGTTTACGGCGAGATGACGGCGACCGAAATCGGAGAACGCTCGAAGGGCGCATGGCGCTGGGCGCGATTGACGATGAACGGCGTGGTCCCGATGGCGCTTCGCTATCTCCTCCTTCTCGATTTCGATCCCAACCGTTTTGCGCACGTCCCAGAGCGCGAAGTCGCCCTGATGCGGGTGATCGACGAGATGACCGACCCACTGGGTTTCCGGGACACGGTCCCCGACCACGTCTGGGCGCTCAAAGAGATCCTTCTCCGCTCCGGCCTTCTCGAGCCGCGCGGCTGATCCTCGGACCGACGATCGCGGCGGCTTCCCCCGCCGTGAATCCGCGCTGAGCAAAGAGGCCTTCGATGTCGGCCTGGCTCCAGCCCCTCGCGATCAAGTGATCGGTCAGATTTTCCAAGGAATCCCGATCGTACGAGCGCAAGGCGTCGCCGAGCTCGCTGATGGCGGCTGGCTGCGCGTCCAGCCAATCCGTCAGGTCGGCGATTCTTTCGGCGGGCAGATCCAATCCGCGGGAGATGCGAAGGTCAAATCCGCGCCCGTCGGCCAACGTGACGCGATAGGCCCCGTCTCCGGCACCGTCGACCGTAAGCCCGTCCTGGGCGGCGATCCGGTCGATGACCAGGCTTTCGGCGGCCGTGTCCGGAACGGAAATCTCGACGCCGGCTTCCAGGCTTTCGGGCCGGATCATCCAAAGGACGCCGCGATCCGCGCGCAGGATTCTCTGAGCCTCGACGACGGCGGATTCGAGCGGGAACAGGTCGGTCATCGTCCGGTGACGGCTTCGGGAACGCGCCTGGTCGATGTTCCCTCTCCAATCGACCGACAATTCCTCGAACCGGCGCGAGACGTCTCCCAAGAGCTCGCCGCGAAGCGAAGCGACGCGGACGCGGTCACCGCGGGCCTCCGCCTCCCGGAGCTCCCCTTCCATCCTTTCCATCCTCTCCCGAAGCCCCGCCACGTCGCGGCGCACTTGCGAGACCCAGTCGCGATAAACCTCGGCGCGGGGATCGATCTCGGAGGACCCCGCGTGCCAGGCGTCCATTTCCGCCAGAAAACGGCTCGTCGCGTCGGCGTCCAATGCGTTCAGCTCGGCATCCAAGGATGCGACGCGCTCGCGAAGGGCGGCGATCGCGGTATCCGTCTCCGCGGCGCGCGCTTCGAGGGCTCTGAGGGCGGCTTCGAGATCCACGTCCCCGCTTTCACGTCGCGCCGCGGGCCGGCGGGTCGATCGCTCTTCGGACGGAGGCACGGTCGGACGCTCGACGACCTCGGGTGCCACATCCCTGACGACCACGATTCTGCGCGCGGCGACCGCGTCGACGACGGTATCGCCGCCCGCCGCTCGGGCTTCTCGATACGACCGGATCGGCTCCAGTTCCGCCAGGAGCGGCGTGATGTCTTCGTAGCGCGTCGGGGAGCCATCTGGGGCGGTCACGGGCCGCCGGTAAGCCGCGGGAAGATTGCCCAAGGTACTCCCGTACTCGACGGGTTTGGACGTGAGGATGCCGGAGTCGATCGCGACGTCGTAAGTGCCGAAGTCCGTGATCTGCGCCTCGGCGTAGCGGATTCCCTGGATCCACACGCGGTCGCCGGAGGCCTCCGCCATCGTCCACACCACCTCGCGGCCGTTCAGCGTCGCGGGGTATTCGCGATAAACGGTCTCACCCAAGAGCGTGTGCGAGCCCGAGTATTCGCGGATCGGAACCGCCGCAAAGTCGGGCACGAAGCCTTCCGGAAGCGGCAGCGTACTCAAGTCGGAGATCGACGGGGCCACGCGCGAGACGATGCCCCAAGTGGTCGGATCCATCCCCGCGGGGACGTCTCCATCCCTCCAAAACATCTCGCGGCCGGGAACGAATCGCTGCGCGGCCTCGAGGCCGGGGGCCAGGCTCAGCCTCTGCTGGTCTGCGAAACGGCCGACGAGGCTTACGCCCCGGTCGCCGTTCAGGGGGCTTTCGAAATTGATCAGCATGTTCAAAGCATCTTCCGGCAGGGAGACGGCGGGCTCGCCTTCTAAAGCCTCCAGACGCCGGGTGAGCTCGGGGGCCAGTTGGGTCTCCTGAGTGTAATGACCGCGTGCATCACCGATGCGGAGCCTCCCTTTCACGAGATGGTCCCCCATGCGGACGGGGGTGACGCGCCAGCCGCCGTCGGAATTTGAGCGGTAGAAGATCACCTCGCGGAGGCGGACGCCACCGCCTTCCAATATGGGAACGACGCCCAAGGCGTAGCTACGCGGCCCGTCGGGACCTTCGGTACGGATAACCGGCCCCAGATAAAAGGTGCGGTCGCCGGCCCGGACCGACGTGGTCGGCCGAAGACGCGGATTGCCCAGGATCGCGTCGACCACCGGGGTCCGCGCGTAGTCGCCCGACGCGAAATCGGCCATCAAGGTGTCGTGGCCGCGCGTGGCGGAGAAGACGTGCAGATGTTGCGAGAGGTCGCGGTACGAGCCGGGAACGCCCCCGGAGAGAGGGCCGCCGCCCCGGCGTCCGCCGCCGGCGCCGGAGACGAAGCCGATCCCGCCCATGCCGACGCCGGGGATGGGAAGGAACCGGACCAAGTCACGCGCCCATGACAGATCCACGCGGCGTCCGCCGCGATCCGAGGGGCGCCCGGCGCGCCAGGCGGACTCGTGCTCGGCGCTTCGCAGCGCGATCTCCTCCCTCAACCTCTCGAACCGGCCGCCCGAAATGCGGTTCCCGAGCCAACTGGCGAAACGAACCCTTCCGTCGGCGGCGGTGGCATCCAACAATCTTTCGCCGATGCCGGCATCGCGAGCGTCCCGGAAACCGACACCTTCGTTGACGTAGTCCGAAGCGACGAACGAGCCGACGCCGGCGCCCCAACGCACCGGGGCGGCGGCTCCGCGCGTGGCCCGGCCGCTGAAGTGGCACAGGCTGAACATGACGACGTTCGCGCCGAATTCCCGGGCGAAGCTCTCGACCGTCAAGCCATCCAGGCTCCTACGCCGGGCCGCGTCGATCAGCAACGTGCCCGGGGTCAGGATTCCCGCCATCGTCCCTTCACGTACCGCCCAGCTTGCCGCGCCCCGTGCCAAGGGCGAAAGTCCGCGGGCGAAACGTGTGGTGCTGAAGAGCGACTCCGCCTCGACGGACAGGCCTTCGGACGCGATGAGCAGCGCGAACTCCGCCGTGCCGGGGAGATCGTCCTCAATGCTGCCGCCGGTTCCGGAAAATCCCGCCGTCATCGTCGACAGGAAATGTCCCGCCGATTCCAGGAGACCGATGCCGGTCATGGAGAGCCAGTCGCCGACGAAGTTGGCTCCCGAACGGCTCAAGGTCTCCCGGGAGGTGTGGTATTCGATCCGGCGGAAATATTCCTCGGAGTGATGTCCCAGCTCGGCATCGTTTCGAAAGACCTCCGCCACGATTCCGGCGGCGGTGTAGTCCGAGTCGTCCATGTAGCCGTCGGCCATTGTTAGAATCCGGAATTGATATTCCTCCCGGTCCAATCGCGGATCGGAGATCGCCTCCAAATTTCGGCCGTATGGAGTGTCGAAGAGGAAACTCGCGACGCTGGGAAATTCCGGTGCCTCGGCGCTCAAAGCGGCCCACAGATTGGGGGTCTCTCCGGAGAGGGCGGCGTCCGCGGCGCTTTGAAGAGCCTGTCCCAGTTCCGTCCGCACGCCTTCGGCATCAATCCCGCCGGCGAAGGAATGGGTTTGAGCGTAGAGATTGATGTAGCCCTGGAAAAGCTGAAGGTTCTGGATGACACGGGCGCGGCGTTCTCCTTCGTGGATCACTTCGAGGAGGGCCTCGGTGGTTTCGGATTCGGGCAATGACGAGACGGCCTCCTCCGCCTGAACGAAGTCCCCCTGATTGAGAAGCCTCATGGCGCGGGCCAGCACGCCGCGATGGCGGCTTTCGGGATCCGCGCTGTTTTCCCCCACGAAGCTGACGCGCACGAAGACGCGGTTGGCTTCTTCCGTCATGCCGGCTTCCTGGTACCCGCCCGCAACGGCGAGCAATCCGTCCAAGAAAGCGGCTTCGTCCTCGCGCGGGAGACCGTCGATGGCGCTTTGGGCCGCCGTGAGGACCTCCGTGACTCGATCGTTCAAACCCAACGAAGCGAAACACCGGGCGGACTCGAGATAACCGGTCAGACGGTCCTCCCCCGCATCCTGTTCGGCGAATTCAAAAAGCGCCCGGCCCATCTCATGGGTGGACAGAAAGTTTGTGACCGTCTCCGGGCTTAGCGTCAGGAGAAACTCGGTGTCGTCCTCGTCGATGGCCGCGTTCAAACGGGTCTCGAAGTCTTCGACGGTTTCGCAGTCGGAGGACGCCGTCACGACCTCCACCAACCGGGCGGCGGAGCCGCGCATGCGGTCGGTGACCTGCGTGTCATTCAGGGTCGCCGCAGGCGGCCGCCCCGATCCTTCCGAAAATCGAATCGAAGCCGCGCGAACCGCACTCCAACTCCGGAGGACGGCAACATGGCGGTCGCGAAGCTCTTCCTCCGATAGTCCATCGGTGGGAAATGATTCGACCTCTTGGGCCAGACATTCCAATTGCTCCAGGCTGGCGTTGGCTTCCTCCGTCCGATCTTCGGGCAAGGCCTCGAAGCGTCCGAGCTCCTCGTCAAAGGCTCGTAGCACCTCCGCGGGATCCGCCGCTGGGCTATCCGTCAGCGCGGGTCTCGTTCCAACAAACTCCGCCGTAAAGAATCGGCAGGTGAGGAGAGGATGACCGACGGCCGGGCGTGTGGAGGCATCCGGCACGATGATCGTGGCGCCGGAGGTGAACGTGTCGGAGGACGTGGAGGTGCCCGTCCGGCCGTCGGTCAATGGCAGGCTTGCAGTTTCGGCTGGCGATTCGTCGACGCGGCGGACTTCCGTCCCCGCGAGCATGGCCCAGAATCGTGTTCCTTCCAAACCCATCTTGTCCCCCGATGGAGATTGGAAAAAGCAAGGGGCGTGCCGAAAAAATCTCACGCAACTTATTGATTTTATTAATTTCCTATTTTAGATTGAAACAGAATTGAAGCCGGAATAGCCGCTAGTTCACATTTTCGTTTTCAACGGGGGATCAGAACGGGCTCACGCAGGGTGGGAACGGGGCCCGTCTGTGGCACAGGGAGGGCCCGCCGCAACACACTCGGATCGATGATCAATCGCGCCGAGATCGTCCGATCTCCCAAAAATTTCAGGCGGTCGTCTTCGACAAGACCCTTCAGATGAGCCACCGAGGTCACGGGGACCCATTCGTCTGGCAGGCTAGGGCCCAAATCCAAGAGGAGGAAGCCCCTCTCGATCAGCTCGTCCTTGATCGTAAAGAAGAGATAATACCCCGGTTCGGTCACGAGGCCCCCGCCCGGGATCTCATCCTCGCTGCGCACGACGTAAGGCCACGACGGGTCGATTTCGCAAGGGGGGCAGATCACGAAGGACAGAACCCGGGCCTTGGCCGCGGCGGCCTGAGCCTCCGTCATATCCCGGAGGAATTCGGAGCTGTTCGTCCATCGCCTCGGGGCTCCGTTGGGAAAGTAGACGATGCGGAGATTGTCGTCGGGATTATCGATCGCCTCCCGGCTGGAGGGGGCGCTGATCAGACCCCTGTCGCCTGCGGCGACCGGGCCTGAGATGGTGGTGGGCGTCTCTCCGCCCACCCCGCCCCCGTCGATGCGGCGGAAGGCCGGCTCCATCGGCGGAGGCGTCGTCCCGGCCGGATCTCCTCCCCCGCTGACCGCGGAAGGCGGGATCGGGGCAGCGGCCGAAGGAGGTGCGATCGCCTCCTCGGAATCAGGGACCTTTTCGGATGTCGTCTTCTCCTCCCCCACGGCGCTCAAGGGGGAACCCGGCGCCCCGATCGGGGAGGTCGTCATCTGCGGGCAGGCCGTCAGCAGGAGCATGCCGGCCATGGGAAGAAGACTGAGGAGTGTGCGAAGGGTCATTCTCATTTTGATAACGTGTATTATAGATTATCGGCCTGTAAAGACCAAGGAGTTGCCGCCTCTTCAAATCCCTTCCGTCGTCACCGGGCCGTCGTTTCGCGTCCCGCAACCAGACGAGGCGCTGCCTTGCATGCCCGCGCCGGTCGGCGCGGCCCCGGGATTGCGGGTCGCCGGCTCGGCGGGAACGGGCTCTGGGTCGTAGGGTTCGGGGTCGAAGGGTTCGCTCTCTTGTTCGGATCCGGCCCCGGAAGCCGTGGCGCTTCCGGGATCGGGCGAACTCAAGGTAGGGACTCCAGGCGGCGGCGACGCGGCGGCGCCCTCGCCCTCGGTCACCAGAAAGACGAGCAGACCGCCATCCTCCAACCTCGCGATGATGTCCCGCGAGCCGTCCCCGTCCTCGTCGCCGAAGTAGACGGCGACGATCCGCTCGCCGCCCACGTCGAGGGGCATGCGCCCTCCCGTTTCGAAGGACGCCGCCCGATCGGCGGCGTCGGCGCTTCCGCCCCGGTCAAGCCTTGCGAAATATCGGGCGACGCCGTCGCTCCCGCGCGTGCCTTCTATGATCAGATGAGCATAGTCCCGGCGTTGCACCTCCGCCACGACCGCCCGCCTTTCCAGAGGCAGCGAGGAACCGTATGTTGACGTCGGACCGGCGATCTCGTCGAGCCGCTCCTCCGTGATCGTTCTCGTGCGGATGGTCAGCGTCACGATTGACCCTTCTTGGGATCAGGCTCCCCGAGCAACCCCGCCTCCCTCAGCCATCCCAGGAGCGTGGAATAGGAGACGTAATCCGGAAGCCCGCGCGCCACGCGGTCGTAAAACGAGAAGACGCTCTTTCCGCGCGGCTGTCCCTCCGTCGCGAATCGGGCGACCAGCTCCTGCCTCATGGCCTCGGGTTTGGCGCGGTTGGAGCGTCGGCCCTTCAATCCGTGAACGAGCCCCTCCGAACCCTTTTCTTGAAAACGCCGGCAAAGGCGCCAAAGGGTCGTCCGGTGGACGCCAAGCTTGAGGCAGGCCTCGTTCCGCGTCAGGCGTCCGGCCAAGAATTCTTCGATCACCTGGGTTTTATCCGTCGTGCTCATGGCAATCCTCTCCTACCCCCGGAAAGAGCAAGGCCGATGCCAGACTAAATCTAAATAAAATCAATAAGATGAAAAATGAGGCCGATTCCTAAAGCACTGGTACTTCACATTTATGTGATATAGATCCGAACGCGGAGAACCCGCTCAGAAGGGCAATAGGCTCAAAACACTGCGGATCGCACCGGCGACCCAGGAGGGCCGACTTCCGCCGGAGGAACCCCTGGAGACGGGCGGGTTGGGACTCGGCGCGAGGGGCGCCGGATGCAAGGAATCGATATTCGCGCGTTCCCCTCCCCTGCCGATGGCGACGATATAACTCGCGTGGATTTCGAAGTGATCGATGACAAACGGCGCTCCCGGCGCGCGCCCGTCTTCCCACCTCATTTGAACACGATCTCCCGAGTGCAGGGTGATTCCGCGCGTGTTCACATGATCCGCCGCGGTCGCGCGCGATTCCTCGATCCCCAGGGAGACCACCGCGTGTAGGTGGCGGGCGCGGAGGCGGAGATCGGACCGTAGACGGGAGGCCCGGCCATCAAGATCCGCAAGAAACGCCCTTTCGTGCTCCAGTCCTCTTGCACGCACCGTGTCCCTCGACCGGCACGTGTGCAGGTAGTCGAGGATCAGGCCTGCGCTTGAATTCCTTTCCGCCGCCTCGCTGTCTCCCCGGAGAAGCCTGAGGATGGGCTTTGTCTCGAGGGCCGCGTCCCCCAATTCCTCGAAACCGGCGGCCCCGTCAAGCCGTGCCGCCTCAATGGCGCGCCAGCGAAGAGCGGACAAGCGCTCGTAGCTGACGCTGAAACCGCCCTCCCGGGCCAGGCGCTCGGCCTGATCCAATTGGGATTGCACGGACATGTATTCCCCGGATTCGAGCGCGCGCTCCGCCATGTGGAGACAATCGACGTAGGCGGCAACCCGATGCATGCGGGCGCCCGTATGGAGGCCGGAGATGCCGATCCGGGCGAGGGCCTCGCGCGCGGCGGCCTCGTCGAGGGGGCGGGAATCGCCGCCGAGACTCAAGCGCTCGCCGTGGTCGAAATCGCCCTCGCCGTCCTCATCGTGAAAGCGGAGGGTCCGTCCGTCGATTTGTCCGATGACGATGTCGGTCATGAGCGATCAGTCTCCCAATCTGAAAATCGCGTGGCGTTGCCGCGAGCTAGGAATGCATCGCACGCCCCGGTTACTCGCAGCTCGCGTAGGGGGCGAACGGGGCCGGGGACGTGTCTTCGGCCGGGTCGTTCGTGAGGCGTTCCTCGCCGGTGCCGTCCGGGCGCACGCGGTAGATCTCCTTGTTCCCGTCGCGGCTGGAGACGAAGTAGATCCAGCGGCCGTCGCGCGACCAAGCCGGCTGATTGTTGACGCTTCCGCTGGTCAGAGGGGCCACCACGCGGCAGACCGTGATCTCGCCGCGCGAGCCGAGCGTGCCCATACCGAAGGGTTCCTGGTCGAGATTGCAGCGGTAGATCTGATCCGCCCCGAACGAGTCCTTCTTCACGAAGGCGATGGATTTTCCGTCTGGGCTCGCGGCCGGCGAGGTCCCCGCAGCCGGCGTGATCGTCGTCATGTCGACGAGGCCATAAAGGCTTCCGCGGGCGGTGTCGAAGATCGCCAGTTGGGCCTCGGCGCCGTCGTCCTTCGTGTCGATCGAAACGATGACCTTGCCTCCCGCCCAGGCGATGCCACGGAATTCCTTACGCCCATCCGCATTGGCGACGATGGCGCGGTTCTCGTTCTTCAGGAAGACCTCCGGCACGAGCTTGCGGCCGACGTTGTGCCAGTTCACGTAGGCCATATTGCCTCCATCGGGGCTAAAGACGGCGGAAGCGGTCAATGAATCGGCGCCTCCGTCGGCGTCGGCGTCAAAGACGACGTCCGGCGCCGCGACCGGTCCCTCCAAGTCGAGCGAAACGGTGATGGGAAAGAACAGCGCCAACTCCGTGAAGACCAATTCATTCCGCGTGGGATGGACCGTCAGGTCCGACAGGGCGACCCCGCGAAGATCGGTCAAGGACCGCGGAGAGCCCGCTTTGTGGACGAAGATATTTTGCACGCCCGAGCGGTTTGAGACGAATGCGAAGGCCGGCTCGTCGCAGCTGACGGCCGGGGGCAAGGGAGGCGTGCCGATTTCGGGCGTCGTGTCGGGGACTCCCTCCCCTTCCGCGATGGCCGGGGTCTCGGGACCGGCGGGCGGAGCGGGTTCGGCGGCGGGAGGCGTCTCTTCGGCGGCCGGAACGGCGGGGGCGGAGGGAGACGAAGGCATGATCACCTCGTCACCCGAGTCGGCCGTCCCTTGCGGAATCGTTCCCGCGTCTCTCGGGGCGACCTCCGTATCACTCGAGCTTCCACGGTATGCGATCTCTTGGACGTCGCCTCTTGAGCCACACGCGGATGCAAAGCCGATCACTCCCAGACTGAAGACCGCCAAATAGATTTTTCTCATGACATCCCCCCTCTCCCCTCGCCTTAGCAAGCGGAATGCCATGAGGAGATTTCAATCTAATATATTGAAATTATTATTCTTTATTAATTTCACTCCTGGGGAAATGGGTGGGGACAAGAACTGATACTTCCTATTATTCTCATTTTTATGAACTCGTCACGGTAGCCCGTCTCACCGATCGGAAGCCGGTCAGCTCTTCAGACTCTCAAAATGAGAAAATTATCATTCTGAGAGGGAATTGGACGGGTCGCAAAGAATACAAACTAAACAATATCAGCTAATTAGACTGGCGATCCTCTTGGCATGCCCTCTGCAATCCCTCCTGCGAAGGGGGATCCATGATCGTCCTCGACATCATCCTCTACTTTCTCATCGGCTTGACGGTTTCCATTCTGATTGCGTGGATGTGGACCGAGACGGTGACGTTTTTCTCCTGCCTGCGCGAGAGATCCCTGACGCATCAAGGCGGGCATTGGCTCATCGCGGCCGCCTTCCTCGCCACCACGGCGCTCGCCGGCTGCGGGGGCGGCTCCCAGGAGGGAACGGGCACGATCGTCTCGCCTAAGGCCCCCTCGGGCTCCGGTGCCACAAAGGCCGACGGCGAGTCCATCCTACCGGGAGGGGGAGCCGGCGGCGGAATGAGCGCAACAGGGACCGTCACCGGCGGTTCGCCACCCGCCCTCGGCGAGGGCCCGGAGAGCGGAGGTTCCGACGGAGGAGACACAACGGGTGGCGGAGCCGCTCAAGGGACGTCCCCCGCCTTGATCATGCAGGTGGTGAACACGATCTTGAACTGAACACCAGCAACGCCGTCGAACTCACGATCACGAAATAACCCCCCGAGCGTCCGCTAGAAGAAGAACTGGCTCTGGAAGTAATAGACGTTGGGGAACGCCGTAAATTCCCCGTTCGTCCGACCCACGGGAATCTGGGCGCCGCCGGAAATCTCCAGCCACGGGAGCGGCGAGTACTTGGTCTCCGGATGGAGAAAGGCGCTGCCGCCGTTCAAGTCCACGACGGTCAGGAACAGGACCGACCAAAGCGGCATGAGGTCGTACTTGGCCTGGAACTCCAGAAAATTCTTGTGGACCGACGGGACCTGGGTCCCCGCCCGGGGCGCCCCCGCGGTCAGCGGAAGGCCGCGACCATTTCCGTTGAAGAAGTATTCGAGCGCCAGGGAGAGGCTGTTCTCCCAGCCGTAATCCACGCCGGCCGCGAACTGCACGAAGTCGGAGACGAACTGCGCGCGGTCGTAGACGAATTCGCCTCGAATGCCCGCCTTGCCCAGGTCCCCCGTGAAATCGAAGCCGAAGTCCTCGTCCTGCAGGAACTTGCCGCCCAGGATGGAGACGTCGAAGCGGCCCAAGGTCTTGGTGATCCGTCCGCCGAGGCGGGCGCGGTCGAAGTCCGGCTGGACCTCGTAGACGGCGTTGAGTTTGAGTCCCGTGACGGGTGTAACAGTCAGGTTCGCCGCCGTCGCCCCCACGCGCTCCTCCTTTTCGATATCGAACACCGCCACCCGGGTGAAGAGATCACCGGGCGAGATCAGCCGCATCACGCCCCAATCCACCTTCTGTCTTCCGCCGATGAAAACCACGGGCCCGGCGTCGACGCGGGCATAGGCGCGGTAGATCTCCTGGCCGTAAAAGAAATTCCTCTCCCGGACGAGCTCGTAGTCGAGATCCAGATAGGGTTCGGCCCGCTGGCTCTGCCGGGCGGCGAATTCCTCCGAATTGACGTAGTCGCCGGCGACGAGTTCGTTGTCCCAGATGACCTTGGCCGAGAGGAACTTCCAGAACTTGGCGTCCCACTCGGTCCGAAGGCGGTTTATGTCGGCGATCATGGCTTCATTCGTGGCGCGGCGCTTCGTCTCGAAGAAAAGGTTTTTGAAATAGCCTTTGAAGCCGAGCGAGAAATTGTCCGTTTGGACGAGGGTGGCGGCGCCGGCCCGGGGCGACCAAAGAGACAAGAGACAAAAGACGAAAGCGAGGCGTTTCATCCTACCTGCCGCATCGCCTCGACAGGGTCCAGACGGGAGGCCCTCCAGGCCGGGTAGAGCGAGACGGCGACATTCGACCCCATCACGACGGCGAGGAAGATCGCCAAATACAGCCAGTCGACCTTCGGGAAGACGTGCGCGCCGATGAGGAAGTTGGAGAACGTGCTGACGAAGCGCGACAGGTCGATGCCCACGTGACCCATGTAAGCCGTGAGCGCCACCCCCAGCGCCGTGCCGACGACGGCCCCGAGCGCCGTGATGAAGAAGGACTCCAGCGCCACCAGCAAGATCACCTGTCCCGGCTTTGTCCCCATGGCCATCATGAGACCGAACTCGCGCGTGCGCTCCACGATCGACATCATGAGGGTGTTGAGGATGCCAGCCGCGACGACCGTCAGCACGATCACGACGACGACGAAGATCATGCCGTTCTGGAAGTTGATCAGCTGGGCCATCATCGGAATCAGCTCCTCCCAGGTCAGGACCTTGAGGTCTTTTGAAGGCATCGCAGAACGCAGGCTTTGGACGACCGACATGACGGCGCCCTTCGGTTCGATCCTCATGGCGAACTTGGAAACGCGGTGTTCGAGCGACATCATGCGCTGCGCCGAGGACTTGAGCACCATGACCGTTCCGTTGTCGATCTGGTCGTTGCCCGACTCGAAGGTGCCGACCAGGGTGAACGCCTCCCCCGCCAGCGCCCCGTAGTAGTCCTGCGTCGTCACGACGATCTTGTCGCCGATGTCGACGCCAAGAATCTCGCGCATCTTGTCGCCGATCGCGGCGGCGTGGCCGTCCTCGAGCGTCATGAGGCGGCCCCGGACCACGTCCCGGCGGCTCCCGATCCTCGTCTCCGCCTCGGGGTCGAAGCCGACCACGAACGTGGCGATGGAGTTCGTGGCCGACGAGACGATCCCGCCGGCGATCACGCGCTCCGCGAAGTCCTGGATGCGCGCGTCCTTGCGGAGGATGCGCCGGATGGCCTCAGGATCCTCGATGTATCCGTTGGTGTTGTAGATGTTCTCGAGGGCCGCCGGCACGATCTGGGCGTCGCTGGTCAGCGACGTCGTGATATTCTGCACCATCTGCGCCTGGGCGCCGAAGACGAAGCCTCGGAGGAAGATCAGCGCGGTCAACCCGAAAGAAACCGCCGCGAGCGTGATGAGCGAGCGCTTCTTGTTGCGGAACATGTTCCGGAGGGCGAGGGAGAGGAAGATCCTCATTGGCGCTCCTCCCCCTCCACGCGCCCGTCCTTCAGGCGGACGATTTGATGGGCGCGCCGGATCACCATCGGGTCGTGGGAGGCGAAGACGAAGGTGACTTTGTATTGCTCGTTCAACTCCCGGAAGAGGTCGATCAATTCCGAGCCCGTCTTGGAATCCAGGTTCGCCGTCGGCTCGTCGGCCAGAATAATGCGGGGTCTGGCCGCCAGGGCCCGCGCCACCGCCACGCGCTGCTGCTGGCCGCCGCTCATCTCACCGGGGCGCTTGCCGCTCTGATCGCCGAGGCCCACCCTCCGCAGCAAGTCCTCGGAGCGAGCCCTCCGCCCGTCCGGCGGAATTCTTTGAAGCAGGAGGGGGTATTCGACGTTCTCGCGCGCCGTCAGGACGGGAATTAAATTGTAGGCCTGAAAGACGAAACCGATCTTATGGAGCCGGAAATCGGCCAACTCCTTCCGGCTTCTCCGGTAGAGGTCGTCCCCTTCGATGAGCACGCGCCCCTCCGACGGACGGTCGAGCGCTCCGATCAGGTGCAGGATCGTCGACTTGCCGGAGCCCGACGGACCGGCCAAGACGGCGAAGGCGCCGGGGGAGATCGACAGATCGATCCCGGACAGGGCGCGAACGGGAAGTCCGTCCGCATGGTAGACCTTCGTGATGTGTTCCAGGCGGATCATCCCGAGTGATCCGCGAGCCATCTTCGAGCCTCCCCGACGGTAAAAAATGATCCCGTGATCAGAAGGACCTCCTCCGGAGCGATCTCCTCAACAATTCGTCCCATCGCCTCCGGGACGCCCCGACAGACGATCGCATCCAGACCGAACGAAGACGCATGTTCCGCCAGAACCGCCGGTGCGGCGGCCCTCTCCACGGCCGGTGCGGTGACGATGATCCGGGAGGCAAGCGGCGCGATTTCGGTTAGAATCCCCCGCAAATCCTTGTCCGCCATGGCCCCGAGGACCACCGTCAGCTTTCGCCCTTCCAGGTTTTCTTCCAGGTAATCACGCACCGCCCGCATCGCCTCCGGATTGTGGGCGCCGTCGAGGAGAATCCACGGGCCCTCCGGTTCCGCCGAGACGGTTTCCAGGCGGCCGGGCCAGCGCACGTTTTCAAACCCGCGCCACACGGCGTCCCGGTTGACGCGGATCTCCCCGAGCGCGTTCAAGACGTCGACCGTCGCGAGTGCCAGGTTCGCGTTCCGGCGCTGGTGCGCGCCTTCCAGACGGATGGGAATGTTGGGCGGGATCAGATCCATGACGACGGGAACGAACCTCGCCCCCTTTTTGGACGCCTGTTCGCGGATTACTTCAAGGGCCTCCGGCGGGACAAGACCCACCACCACCGGAACCCCCGGTTTGACGATCCCCGCCTTTTCAAAGGCGATCTCTTCCAGGGCTTCTCCCAGTTGGGCCGTATGGTCCCGCGCGATCGTGGTGATGACCGAGAGGACCGGTTGAATGACGTTCGTCGCATCGAGCCTCCCTCCGAGACCCGTCTCGACGACCGCCAAGTCGACACCCTCCTCGGCAAAGTGGAGAAATCCGATCGCCGTCGCGAGCTCAAAGAAGGTCAACGGCTCGTCCTCTACCTCCCGAATGTGACGGGCTTGCTTCAAAACCTCGTCGGGCGTGATGGGCATGCCGTCGACGCGGATGCGTTCGCAAAAATCCTGCAGGTGCGGCGAGGTGTAGAGACCGGTCCTGTATCCGGCCTCCTCCAAGATCGCAGCGATCATCGCGGCCGTCGACCCCTTGCCGTTCGTCCCGGCGATGTGAACGGAACGAAACTTCTCCTGCGGATTTCCGAGGCGGGCCAACAGGGATTGAATGCGTTCGAGCCCGAGCTTTTGGCCGAAATATTCGCGGTCGCCCAGGTGTTTGACGAAATCCTCGTAGGAATGAATGGGGATCTTCACGCCGCCTTGATGCCGTATTTCTTGATTTTGCGGTACAGGGTCGCCTGACCGATCCCCAGCTTTTTGGCGGCCGTCAGCACGTCCCCCATGCATCGCTTGATCGCGCTCTCAATGGCGTACTGCTCCACCGTTTTCAAGGGCAGGATCTTTTGAAAGCCCTGATCCCATTCGGAGGCATCGACCTCCCCCTTCTTCTCGGCGGTGGCGATGAAACGGGGCAGGTATGCGGGCTTGACGCGGCTGTCTTCGTGCAGGACGACAATGCGCTCGATGTTGTTCTCCAGTTCGCGCACGTTCCCCGGCCAGTCATACTGGACCAGCGCCTCCATGGCCTCCGGCGTGAAACCGCGGAATCGCTTTTCGTTCTCCTTGGCGTATTTTTCCAAAAAATACTGGGCGAGCGGCGGGATGTCCGTCCTTCGCTGGCGGAGGGGAGGCAGGTGAATGGGCACGACGTTCAGCCGGTAGTAGAGATCCTCGCGGAAGGCTCCCTTGTCCACCTCGGCGCGCAGGTCCTTGTTGGTCGCGGCGATGACGCGGATGTCGATGTTGATCTTCTCGTTGCCGCCGATCCTCGAAATCGTCCGTTCCTGCAGCACGCGCAGGAGCTTGACCTGCAGGCTCGGGTCCATCTCGGAGACTTCGTCCAGGAAGAGCGTCCCCCCGTGCGCGCGCTCGCAGCTCCCGATGTACTGGCGGTCGGCCCCCGTGAATGCGCCGCGCTCATGGCCGAAGAGCTCGTTCTCCAAGAGTTCCTTGGGGATGGCCCCGCAGTTGATGTCGATGAATTTGTTCTGAGCGCGGTCCGAGTGGCGGTGGATGGCCTTGGCGATCAGCTCCTTGCCGGTTCCGCTCTCGCCCATGATCAGTGCGGTGGCGTTCGAGCGCGCGACCGTCTTCACCATCTGGAAGATCTCCTGCATCTGCGGCGAGATGCCGACGATGTCGTCCAGGCGGTCCTCCCACCCGACCTGGCTCTCCAAGAGGCTCATCTTCCGGCTCATCTCGGAGGCCCGCGAGGCCCGATCGACGGCGAGCTTCAGCTTTTCCAGGTTGGGCGGGATTTGAAAGTAGTCGAAGGCCCCGCTCTTCATGATCTCGACGGCGTGGTCGACGCCGGTCAGCTTGGTGAGGAAGATGACGGGAAGGTTCTCGTCCTTGGACTTGAGGCGGGCGAGCAAATCGCGCCCGGATTCGAAGGATTCTCCGCCGCAGTTGAGCAGCACAACGTCGGAGGCGGGCACCGGCTGCTGGCGCAGGTCGTCGCGTCCGATCTCCCTCACCTCCGCCCCGTCCTTGGCCAGGAGTCCGTGAATCTTCTTGTCCAGCTTCTCGCGGAACGAAACGACCAGGATGCGCGCGCTCATGCCGTTTCCCTCTTCTTAAATTCGCGAATGTTGATTTCGCACTTCTTGATAATTTTCTTGAAATTGCTCCGGTCCATCCCCGCCCTTTCGGAGGCGAGCGAGACGTTTCCCGACGTCTGCCGGAGAAGGTTCGAAATATAGGCCCGGTTGAAAAGATTCAAGGCTTTTTGCTTCGCGCTCCTGTACGGCAGATGGATGAAATCCGTCTCCGAGCGCGTCTCGGGCAGGTAGAAGAATTCGCCCAAGAGCTTGGGCGGCAGCTCCCGAGCGGTGATCGTACCGCCCTCCGCGAGGACGACGGCGCGCTCGATGACGTTCTCCAACTCGCGCACGTTGCCGGGCCAGCGGTATTCCTCCAAGGTCTGCAGCGTGTCCATGGAGATCCGCTCGACATTCTTGCCCGTCTTTTCGGAGAATTTTTTCAAAAAATGATAGGCGAGCAGTGAGACGTCATCCTTCCGTTCCCGGAGCGGAGGCAGGGTCAGCGTGATGACGTTCAGGCGGTAGAACAAGTCCTCCCGGAAGGCCTTCGTCTTGACCTGCTGGTGCAGGTCCTTGTTCGTCGCGGCGAGCACCCGTACGTCCACGCGGGAATTCTCCGAGCCTCCGATGCGGCGGATTTCGCCGTTTTGGAGGACGCGCAGCAGCTTGACCTGGACCGCCGGCGTGATTTCGCCGATCTCGTCCAGGAAGATCGTCCCCCCGTCCGCCTCCTCGAAGAGCCCCTTCTTGTCGGCGAAGGCGCCGGTGAAAGCCCCCTTCCGGTAACCGAAGAGCTCCGATTCGAGCAAAGTCTCGGGCAGGGCGGCGCAGTTGATGACCACGAACGGGTTGTCCTTGCGGCGGCTCTTCTGGTGGATGGCGCGCGCGACGAGTTCCTTGCCGGTTCCGCTCTCCCCGAGGATGAGCACGCTCGAGTTGGACGGCGCCACGCGGTCGATGAGCTGGTAGACTTCGTGCATCTTGAGGCTCTTGCCGACGATATCCAGGAATCGGTCCTCTTCCGTCCCGCTCACCTCCAGCTCCCGGATCTTGCGCAGGAGGTCGGTCTTTTCGATCGCCTTGCCGACGACGAGCGAGACGCGCTCGATGTCGTCGAAGGGCTTGGTCAGATAATCGTAGGCCCCCTTCTTCAGAGCGGAGACCGCGGTTTCGACGGTCCCCTTGCCCGTCATGAGAATCACCTCGGTGTCGGAGCCCCCGGCCCGAAGCCTTTCCAAGACCTCGATCCCGGAGCGGTCCGGCAGGTTGACATCCACGAGTGCGACGTCCACCCTGTTCTTGGCCGCGAATTCCAGGGCCTCTCCCGCCGACGCGACGGCAGCGAACGTGCGCTGATCGCGCCGGAGGAGCTTCTCCAGGGCGGACGTGAGGGACTCCTCGTCATCGACAATGAGAACGTTCACGCGGTTCGGTTGGCTCATGAAGCGCCTCCCATTTTCTTCAGTTTCTCGATCAGGGTCGTCCGGTTGAGCCGGAGAAGCTGCGCCGCGCGGTTTTTGTTGCCCGCGCTCCGGTCGAGAGCCCTGTGGATCAGGGACGCCTCGAAACGTTCGACCATCGCGCGCAGGTCCACGCCCTCCTCGGGAAAGACGGCCTCCTCGGGCGCCGAGACCGCCGCCCGCCCGGCGAGGTTCGGCGGCAGGTCGCGCACCTCGATCTCGCCGCCGCCCTTGAGCACCACCAGCCGTTGCACGAGGTTCTCGAGCTCCCGGACGTTGCCCGGCCAGTCGTAGGACTTGAGGTGCTCCATCGCCTCCGGCGAAAATGAGGTGGCCGGTCCGCGCCCGTCCTGCCGGTATTTTTGGAGAAAATGCCTGACCAAGAGAGGCAGGTCGTCCTTGCGTTCGCGAAGCGCGGGCAAGTGGATCGGAATGACGTTCAGCCGGTAGAAGAGATCCTGGCGGAAACGGCCCTGGGCGACGGCCTCCTCGAGGTTCTGGTTGGTCGCCGCGATGACCCGGATATCGACCTCCCGGTTCTTGGACGATCCCACCGGCTGGACGACGCGCTCCTGCAGCGCCCGCAGGACCTTGACCTGGAGCTTGGGGCTCATGTCGCCGATCTCGTCCAAGAAGATCGTACCCCGGTCGGCCTGCTCGAACTTGCCCGCGCGCGTGGTGACGGCGCCGGTGAAGGCCCCCTTGACGTGGCCGAACAGCTCGGACTCGAGCAGCCCCTCCGGAATGGCCCCGCAATTGACCGCCACGAAAGGCCGGTCCGCGCGCCTCGAACGGTAGTGCACGGCCTGTGCGATCATTTCCTTGCCCGTCCCGCTCTCGCCGGTGATGAGCACCGTGCTGTCCGTGTCCGCGATCTTCTCGACCAGGCGGAAGACCTCCTTCATGGGCAGGCTCTCGCCGACGATGTTTTCAAAACCGTATTTCTGCTGCAGTTGCTTCTTGAGGGACCGGTTCTCCTCGCGGAGTTGGGCGTGCTCGAGGGCCTTGGCGACCAGCGAGCCGATGTCCTCCAGGTCGAAGGGTTTGGTCACGTAGTGGTAGGCCCCGGCGCGGATGGCTTCGATCGCGGACGGAATGGTGCCGAACCCCGTCATCACGACGGAGACGAGGCCCGGCTGCGTCTCGCGAAGACGGCGGATGACCTCGATGCCGGAGGTCTTCGGAAGCATGAGGTCGACGAGAAGGAGATCGAACGAGCGCTCGCGCGCGGCCTCGAGGGCCTTTTCCCAATCGGAGAAGGCGGAGACGTCGTAACCCTGCGTCTTCAGATAGCGATCGAGCGCCTTGAGAAGGACCTCCTCGTCGTCAATGACTAGAATCGATTTAGCCATGACTGTTTTTCCTCGATGGGGTTTCAGGGGAGAGCAGGATCTCCCCTGACTTTAGCGAAGATCCGGCTTTGCCGGTCTGAGCGGGAATGACGGCGGGAAAAATCACGCGAAACACGCTTCCGACCCCCACCTCGCTCTCCACCTCCAGCTTGCCGCCGTGCTCGGAGATGATCGAATAACAAATGGAGAGCCCCAGACCGGTTCCCTCGCGGCCCTTGGTCGTGTAGAAAGGATCAAAAATCCGGACCATGTCTTCCTTCCTGATGCCGCTGCCGCTGTCCCTCACCTCCGCCGTCACCTGGCTCCGGTCCGGGATGGCCGCGAGCCGGACGGTGACTTCGCCCCCGCCGGCGGCCGACATCGACTGCGCCGCGTTGTTGATGAGGTTGAGGAACACCTGCTGGAGCCGCGCGGCGTTTCCCCGGACGGCGGGCAGGTTTTCTTCATAATGCGTGGCGAGCGTGACGTTCCGGTGCTTGAGGTTGAGTTTTGAGAGCGGCAGGATCTGGTCGACGGTCTCGGCGAGGGAAATGTCCTTCAACTCGCTCTCCCCGTGGGGGCGGGAGAACATCAGAAGGTCCTCGACGATCTTTTTGCAGCGCTTGGCCGCCTGCTCGATCTCGTTCAAATCGCCCTGCGCCTCGGTCTCGCGGATCTCGTTCTTCAAGAGCTGCGTGAAGGCGAGGATGCCCGCGAGCGGATTGTTGATCTCGTGGGCCACGCCGCCGGCGAGCATGCCGATCGCCGCCATCTTCTCGCTTTGGATCAGCTTTCTCTGGAGCCGCTTCTCCTCGGTGACATCGCGGTAGTGGTGAACCGCCAGGGGGCCGGGCGACTTGCCCGAAGCCAGCGGGTAGGAGTTCACGGTGAAATCCCCGTCGGACATCATGCCGTCGATCTCCACGCTGCGGGGGTTCCCCGAACGGAGGGTCTCGCTCAAGGGGCAATGCGGACAGACGTCCTTTCGTCCCGCGAAGACCTCGTAGCAACGTCCGCCGACCAAGTCCCGGATCACCCGCCCCGAACGCTCCGCCGAGGCCAGGTTCGCGCGCACGATGCGGTAGTCCTTGCCGATGATCAAGACGGGGTCGCGGATGGCGTCGAAGGTCGACTCCCACATGAACTTGCCGCGTTCGACGATGTTGAAGAGTCGCTTGAGCTTCTGAATGTTGCCCGAGGGAGGACGGGCCTTGGAAACCGTTTTCTTTCGGGCTCTTTTCATATGGGTCGAAAAATGCAGGGTCAAAACTAACACGGGGAATTTTATCAGGCTAGGGGAATCTACTTAGAAATTGACATTTCCGGCCTTCAAGATGAAAAAGACCCGATTCATGTCCGCCAAAGCGCTTACATATAAGGATGCCGGCGTCGACATCGACGCCGCGGATGGCTTCATCCAACGGATCAAGCCCTTCGTGAAGATGACCGAACGGCCGGAGGTGCTCTCCACCGTCGGCCACTACGCCGGCCTCTTCGCCCTGGATACCTCCAAGTACCGGAATCCCGTCATCGTCTCGTCGACGGACGGGGTCGGGACCAAGGTGAAACTTGCCCTCGAATGGGACCGTCTGGAAGGCCTGGGGCAGGACCTGGTCGCCATGTCGGCCAACGACGTCCTCTGCCTCGGGGCCGAGCCTCTCTTCTTTCTCGACTACTTCGCGACCGGAAAACTTGACGTCGACCGCGCCGTCCGCCTCCTCAAGGGCATCGCGCAGGCCTGCAAGGACATCGGCTGCACGCTGCTGGGCGGCGAGACGGCGGAGATGCCCAAGATCTACCGCGGCGGCGACTTCGACCTCGCCGGCTTCATCGTCGGCGTCGTGGAAAAGGACAAGATCGTCGACGGATCGGGCGTCCGGGCCGGCGACGCGATCGTCGGCGTCGCCTCGTCGGGGGTCCATTCCAACGGCTTTTCCCTCGTCCGGAAGATCGTGGCCCAAAAGAAGCTCTCACCCGACAAGAAGTACCCGGGGCTCAATCGCCCCCTCGCGGACGCCCTCCTGGCCCCCACGCGGCTTTACGTCCGTACGGTCTTGGAACTCATGACGTCCTTCAACCTTCAGGGCATCGCCCACATCACCGGCGGCGGACTGATTGAAAACCTGCCGCGCGTCTATCCCAGGAACTGCCGCGCCATCCTGGAGCGCCACGCGTGGCCCGTGCCTCCGCTTTTCCAATGGATCCAGAAATGGGGACGGGTGGCGGACGAGGAGATGCATCGGGTTTTCAATTGCGGCGTCGGGCTTTGCCTCATCGTTCGTCCCGGCGACGCGTCCGGCGTCGTCGAAGCCCTGCGTTCCCGGGGGGACGAAGCCTGGGTCATCGGCCGGATCGCAGCGCGCGGGTCCGGCGACGATCCCCTAGAAATCCTATGAGCCGGGTCGCTGTCTTCGTCTCGGGGAACGGATCGAATCTCCAGGCGATTCTCGATGCGGCCGCCTCCCCCTCCTACCCAGCCCAGGTCGTCCTCGTGGTCAGCAACAAGGCCGGCGTCTTCGCCCTGGAGCGCGCTCAAAAGGCGGGAATCCCGGTCCAAGTCATTCCTCACGGGGATTTCCCGGACCGGTCGTCCTTTGAGGACACGTTGATCGCCGCCGTGGAGAAGGCGGGCGCGGACCTGATCGCTTTGGCGGGATTCATGAGGGTGCTCTCCCCTCGCTTCGTCGAGCGTTATCCGAACCGCATCCTGAATATCCATCCCGCCCTTCTCCCGTCCTTTCCGGGGACCCATGCGATCGAACAGGCGTGGCGCTATGGGGCGAAGGTCACCGGAGTGACGGTGCACTTCGTCGACAAGGGGACCGACACGGGACCGGTCGTCCTTCAGGAAGCGATCGCCGTTTCCCCGAAAGAAACGCTTGAAAGCCTTGAGAAAAAAGTCCATTCCGTGGAACACAGGTTATACCCCGAAGCGATCCGGCTCTTCGCGGAAGGCAAGATCCGAGTTCAGGGGCGCAAAGTCGAAATCCTATGAAGAAAATCATGATCGCCGTCTTGCTCGCCGCCGCATCCGCCCTCCCGCTCCGCGCGGCGGAGGCCCGCCAGGGCTTCGCCGTGGGCCTCGGTCCCGCGGGCAACATCTTTCTGATCGACACCATTCCCGTCATGGACCCGGGATTCGGCGGCCACGTCTTTTTCAACTACCGCTTCCATGAGCAGTTCGCCTTCGAGACGAGCTTTCTCATCACGACCCAGAACGGAACCAACGTCTCCTCCGGAGACCGCGGCATCCTCTTCCTGGGAATGCCCACGTTCGATTTCAAATATTACTTTTTGAAAAACGATCCCCGTTTCGACCCCTATGCCGCGGTCGGCGTCGGCCTCTACTGGTTGACGGAGGGCAGCGTCGGCGACTCCACGGGCGGCGTCGGGCTTGGGGCCCAGTTGGGGGTCGGCTTCGACTATTACATCACCGACGCCATCTCGCTCGGTTTTGAAGGCGTCTTCCGGTCGATCGGACTGATCACAAATTTTGGGACGCCAAGCGCCAGTACAGCTATATTCCCGTATTCTTTATTAGGTAATGTCGCGTTTCATTTTTAATATAAGGAGAATCGCATGATCAAATTCACGTACTTCGGCCATTCCTGCTTCCTCATTGAAGGGGCCAAGGGCAAGGTCGTTATCGACCCGTTCCTCAAGGGCAACCCCCATGTGAAGGTCAACCCCAACGAGATCATCACCAACGCCGTCATCGCCACGCATGCGCACTCGGATCACTTCGGCGACGCGGTCGAGATTTCGCAGAAAAACCACGCCCCGGTCATCGGCGTCTACGAGCTGGTCCAATACGCCATCGGCAAGGGCGCGACGGGGCATGCCATGAATATCGGCGGAGGCTACAATTTTGAGTTCGGGGAAGTGATCCTCACCCCGGCCTTCCACAGCTCCGGATTCTCGGACGGCGCGTACGGCGGATCGCCCTGCGGCGTCATCCTCAAAATGGAGAACCGCACGATCTATCACGCGGGCGACTCGAGCCTCTCCCTCGAAATGAAGCTGATCGGAGAGCAGCACAACATCGACGTGGCCTTCCTGCCCATCGGCGACAATTACACGATGGGCCCCGCGGACGCCGCCAAGGCGGTCGAGTTTCTCAAGCCCAAGCTCGCGATCCCGATGCACTACAACACGTTCCCGGAAATCAAGCAGGACCCCGAGGAGTTCATCGACAAGGTGGGTGATTTGGCGCGGGTCAAGGTGATGGGATTCGGGGAAACGTACGAATTATAAATGTCCCTCAACTTCTGCGATTTATTGGTCTTAGGCAGCGACCTCTCGGGGGTCATGGCCGCGACGCTCCTGGCGAAGCGGGGGATGAACGTCCTCGTCCTGGACGACGAAAACGACACCGAGCCCGTGCCCAACCTGCTCACGGGCCTGGGCTCGCGGAGCTTGAAGAGCCTGCTCGGCAAGCTCATGATCCCGGACACGAAGCTTCAAATTCTTCACGAAAACAAGGTCGCTTGCCAGGTGGTGCTGCCCAAGCACCGGCTGGACCTTCATCGATCGCGGCCCCTCTTCTTGAAGGAGATCGAGCGGGAGTTCCCGGAAGAGCGAGAGCTCGTCGAGGAACTCTTGTCCGAGATTGACGGCCTCCGCGAGAATCACCTGGACGAGATGCTCTCGTTCTTCCCCGTCGTCGGGCCCAAGGAAAAGAAGCGTTTCATCCGCTGGGTGCAGTCCTTGCCCGGGGAAAAAGCCCTGGCGATTTGGAAAAGCCTCTCTCCGGACCTCCAGTGCGTCTTCAAATCCCAGATCCGCCTCCTGTCCCGTAGCCCGCTGATCGACCCTCCGCTCTTTCAGCTCATGCTCTTTCTTCCGCCGGAGAGCGGGAGCAGCTATTCGATCCGAGGCGGGGCGCGCGAGGTCAAGAAGCTCTTTTTCGACAAGCTCGATTACTTCGGCGGCATGGTTCATCCGCTGGGCGACGATCCCTTTTCGTTCGCGACCAAGCGCGGCGAGATCAAGTCCGTTCAGCTTCCGCGCTACAGCTTCCCCACGAAATGCCGGTTCGTCCTGGGGAACATGAACATCCAATCCCTTTACCGCACCCTGCCGACGCCGCTGCTCTCCTTCCTCTTGGGCAGGGAGCAAAGAAAGGTTTCGGATCTGAAACCGATGGAGCGCCGGGGGCTCGTCCAGTACGAGGTCCCGCGCGAGATTCTCCCGGGTCCCATGAAGGAAAACCTGGTCCTGATCCCCGAAGCCGACGCCCCTTTCGAGGGCGCCAACTGCCTGGAATTGAACATTCAGCCGATTTCCAAGTCAACGTCTCCCGACGCGGACACGCTTTTGACGGTCACCTACATCCTGAGCGAGAAGACGGCTGAGACCTTTGAAGCCCTGCACGCGCGGATCGACCAGCATCTTCGCAAACTGATCCCGTTCGCGGGCGCTCGGCTTCGCCGCGTCTTTCCGGCCGTCCAAGTGGCAGCGGAGGCGGTCGGCGAGACGGCCCCGCTCTTCCCGCCCCAGGACGAGACCGCCGTCCTCGAACGCATCGTCCAAAAGCGCGTCTCCTACGAACCGTCGTTCTTTTTTCCGACGATCACCTCGCCTTACAAGAATCTCTTCGTGCTGGGCCCCAACGTCCTCGACTGGCTGGGTTTGGAGGGCAAGATGCTCGGCGCCCTGCGGGCCGTCGAGATGATCTGGGCGGGGGAATTGAAGGTACGTAATTCGTAGGGGCGAACCTTGTGTTCGCCCTACATACGAAACGTCCGCCGGTGGAGCGGCGTCAATCCGTATCTTCGAATCTCCTCTCGGTGCTCGGCCGTCCCGTAACCCTTGTGCTTGGCGAATCGGAACCCGGGATATTTTCTTCCCTCCTCCGCGATCCAGCGGTCGCGGGACACCTTGGCGAGGATCGACGCCGCAGCGATGGACTGGCTTCGGGCGTCGCCGTCCACAACGGCCTCCTGGGGGAGCGAGAAGAGTGAATCCCCCAAGGTGAATTTTCCGTCGATCAGGAGATAATCCGGACGTCCGGAGAGCGAGGCGACGGCGAGGCGCATCGCCTTGAGAGAGGCGTGATGGATGTTGATCCGGTCGATCTCGCCGGCGCCGACGGAGGAGACCGACCAGGCGACCGCCTCGCGGCGGATCACTTCGAAGAGGCGCTCGCGAAGATCGGGGGACAGTTTTTTGGAATCGTCGACCTGGGGAATGACGAGTCCCGCGGGCAGGATCACCGCGGCGGCGAAAACGGGGCCGGCCAGACAGCCGCGGCCGGCTTCATCCACCCCCGCGACGGACAGGATCCCCTTCGCGTGGAGCGAACGCTCAAGCGGCAGTAGGTCCTTCGGGGCCTGGACCGGCGGCCTGGAATCCCTCTTCACCCTCAAGACGGGCCTTCTTTCCGGAGAGATCGCGCAGATAATAGAGCTTCGCCCGGCGGACCTTGCCGCGGGAGGCGATTTCAATCTTGTCGATCAGGGGCGACTGAACGGGAAAAACGCGCTCGACGCCGACGCCATAAGACACCTTGCGGACGGTGAAAGAGGCCTCCGCGCCATGGCCCTTCCGGCGGAGGACGACGCCCTCAAACACCTGAATGCGCTCCTTGTCGCCCTCCTTGATCTTGGCGTGGACACGGACGGTGTCGCCGGGCCGGAAATCAGGAAGATTGGGCTTCACGTTTTCCCGTTGTATTTTTTCGATAACATTCATAAAACACCTTCCGTTTCGCGAGGTTGCAGTGGGTAACATGGGATTCTACGGAATGACAAGGCGAAAATGAAGAAATTTCTCAAGATTCTCCTCATCGCGCTGGTCGTATTTGGGGGGGCCTCCGTCCTCTTCGTCCCCCTCATGAGCCGGGCCTTTCTCACGCAAATGGCCGTCCGCGAGGCCCGGAAGGTTCTCCAGACCGATGTGCGGATCGCGAGCTCCGAGCTCCGCCTCTTGGAGGGCCGGGTCATCGCCCAGGGCATCGAGGTCTTCCATCCGGACCGGAAGAACGAGAAGATCATCGAGGTCGCGCGGGCCGCCATCCAGATCAAGCCGTGGCCCATGCTCTTCGGCAAACTCGCCCACATCGAGTTCGAGATCGACGCGCCCAAGATCGTCTACGCGACCACCAAGACGGGGCAATGGGAACTCTCCAAACGCATCCCTCTGCTCATGAGGGGGGAGGGCGAGAAACGTCTGCCCGTCAACATCGATGAGATCACGATCAGGAACGGAGTGGTCGACTACCGGGACGGCAAGATCGGCATGACCACGCGCGTGACGGACATCGACGTCAAGGTCCGGAACGTGCGCCTCCCGACCAAGGAGAGCCCCCTGCCCGCCTCCTTCAAGATGGATTTCGACATCGGCGGCGGCGGGGATTTTTCGATGACGGGCAAGGCCGACTTTCTATCCCCCAAGATCTCCTTCGAATCGGACGCGAATCTCACGGGACTTCCCCTTCCCCGCTACGCGCCCTACTACGACAAGGGATTGCCGGTCCGGATCACGCGGGGCTCGATGGCGATGACCAGCCACGCCCAGTGCGACAAGGACTACCTCAAGGCGCCCGCCCATGTCGTCATCAGCGGACTGGCCGTCGAGCCCAAGCAGGCGAAGATCTTCGGATTCGCCGCCAACACGGTCGTCGACTCCCTCAAGGACCGGAACGGCCGGGTGGAGCTCGATATGATGATCAGCGGCAACATCCGCAATCCCCAATTCCACGTCATGACGGACCTGACGGCGGGGTTCGTGGAGTCGCTTTCAAAGGGCCTCATCATGGCGATCCCCAGCCAGATGGGCGAGGCGCTCAAGGGCGCGGGCGAAGGGGTCAAGAAGGGGGCGGAGTCGGGCTTGGACAAGCTTCGCGGCATCTTCAAATGACCGAACCGTTCCGAAATGCGTCATTTTTCCCGCACGGCGCGTCATAAATACTGATTTTTCCGTCGAATTCACCCTTCGCGCGTTGACCGTTTCCCTACAAAACGGCTAAGATTCGAAAATGCACGTATCGCCGGCCCTTTTGCTCGTTGAAAGCAACGAGGGGCACCGCTTTCTGATCGAGGAGAAATTCCGCGGCGCGTTTCCGGACGCGGAGATCTTCTCCGCGAGCACGCTCCAAGAAGCCTCGGAACTGTTGCCCTCCAAATCCTGGGACCTGGTCATCATCAACTGGAAGCTGCCCGACGGCATCGCGACCGATTTGCTGGACCGACTTTCGGAGCGGCACCCCTTCGCGGCGGTCGCCATCCTGACGGAGGAGCTCACCGATCCCAACCTCGAAATCTCGGGACACAGCGGCGCGGTGGAGTTCTTGACCAAGGACCGTTCCACGCTGGATTCCTTCGTGAGCCGCGTGCAACGGCTCATGGCCGCGAGCAAACGCATGAACGCGCTGCTTCACGAGCGGGAGGATTTGAACGAGGGCATGCTCTTCCGCGACGCGCTCACCGGCGCCTACAACCGGGCCTATCTCGAGGACACGCTCCGTCGTGAAGTCTCGCGGTGCAACCGGCACCAGTACGACCTTTCCTTCCTCATGATCGACGTCGACGGCTTCGAGCGGCTGAACCGGGAAAAGGGGCTTCTCTTCGGCGAGCAGTGTTTGAAAAGACTCGCCTCGATCCTGACGCGCGCCGTCCGCTCCGGGGACGTCGTGGCGCGCTACGACCAGGACGAGTTCGCGATGCTCCTCTCACACTGCCGCAAGTCGGACGCCGTCCGCTGCGCCCGGCGCGTCCTCGATACGGTCAAGAAGCAGTCGGCCTCGCACCGCTTCACCGTCAGCATCGGCGTCATGCACTACCGCGGCGCTTCCCCCAAGATTCATCGCCTTCACAAGCCGCAAGACATCCTCGCCCGGGCCGCGAAGGCCCTCCAAGAGGCCCGTTCGCGAGGCGGCGCGCAGATGCGGCTGGCCTCCGGCGTCTAGAACTCCTCCCCCCCGCGTCCATGGCCCTGTTAGCGAACAGAAACTCAAGGCAACTTTTTCAAAAAACTAACGATGCCCTCCCTACACCATGGAGGACGCATGCCGATTTCACTGACATCCGGTTTGGGGGCCTCCCTTTTTCCCGCGCAGGCGGCCTCTCTCCAGGCCCAGGCGCTGGTATCCGCCGCGCAGCATCAGGACCTGATGATGGAATTGCGCCGGGGCACGATCCTCTACGACATCCAAGACCGGCCCGAGGCCAAGATGCCGCGTCTGGTCACGCTCTGGTCGATCCCGGTCCCGATGGAGCGGGCGGCGGATGCCATGCGGGACGTGGATCACTGGGCGGACTGGATGCCACGCTTCACGTCGTCCCGAAGACTCCCGTCCGGCCAAACCGGCTCCTACTTTCAGGAGGCCAAGATGAAGGCCGCCGGATTGACGATCCACTACCGCATCCTCGTGCATGAGAGGCAGCTGGACCTGGGCCTTCAGCTCTACTGGGGTCTCGATGAGACGGGATTTCACAAGGACCGTTTCGCGATGGGCCTCGCGATCAACAACGGGTCCTGCGCGTTTTATCCCTTGAGCGAAAACGAAACTCTCGCCGTTTACACGATCCACACCCAGGTCACCCCGCTCCTGCCGGGGACCAAGGGCAAGATCACGAACGCCACGATCGAGGAGCTCCCACAGTTCCCGGCCTCGCTGGCCAGCCGGTGCGTCAATCCCCAGTGGTCGTCGCGGATGCCGCCCCTCTTCCGCCCGTTCTCGATGCAAAAGGCGGGATGATCGCAACTTTTCGGCCGCGGGGGCGATGCGTAGCCCGATGCCGCTGACCCCCCTGAATTCCCTTCACTTGCTCGTGCACCCCCTGTGCGTCGGAGACCCTCGTGCGCCTCAGACCCTGAGTGGCCGCGAGGAGATGCTCTACGCCGTGCAGGCACGGCTGCTCTCCTTCCGGTACATGGATCGCGCCGCTTCCCTGGGGCCGGCGGACGCGATGATCCTCTTCTCCCATCTGTCGGATCAGGACCTCCGGGAGCGCGGCGATCCCTATGCCCGGACGCTCCGTGGCTTCATGGAGCGCTTGGACGGCCGCCTGGGCCGACGCCTGTTCCGCTTTCCCCTCTGCCCGGAGGTCTTCGAAGACTTCCGGGCCATCGGTCGCTGGAGAGGGGAAGCACGACTGCGCGGCTTCGACGCCGCCCCGGGCATGAAAACCCGCGCCTACGGCGAAACCTTTCTACACTGCGTGCGCCTCATCGCCGCGAATTTCCATGAAGGTCTGGATCTGGCCGCCCCCACACAGGTCGAAGTCGGTCTGACGGAAGCCGCATTCTGGTGGCATCGGACGGATGAGGAGGGAAAGGACTACGTCCGCTCGGTCTTCCTGCCCTCGGGACTCGCGCTCAACGAATCCATTCCGGAGCTGGCGCGGGAAGACGACCCGGATTCACAGGTTCAGCCAAAGCGCGGCGTTTCCACCCAGGATCCCGAGCTTCGCCTCGCGCGAAAGCGGCGATGAGCGGATGGCGGCCATCTCGATTCCCGCGTCGTACGGGATGTTGGGAAAATCACTTCCGTAAAAGATGCGGTCCGAGAATCGTTCGATTTTCTCCCAAGGGATCGGGATCGGGAAGTACCCCGCCACCACCATCGTCGTATCCATTCGAAGGTTCGGAAACTCCTCCATCAGCTCGAAAAATTCGTCCGGCTCGTCGAAGCCCAAGTGCGGCACGACGACCTTCATGCCCGGATACCGCTTGAGCATGTTCCGCGTAAAGGCCGCGCCGCTCACGTCCTTGGTCGTTTCCTTGTAGCCCTTGAGGCTCGGGCCTCCTCCCGAATGGATCAGCAGCACGCGATCATGCTCGAGGATCTTCTCGTAGACCGGAAACATGCGTTCGTCGTCGGGCCGGATGCCCGTCACGTGGGTGTGGAACTTGAGGCCTTTGAATCCGTACTCCCGAAAACAGCGGTCGAGAAGGCCGGGGACATTCCCTTCCTCCGGGTGAATGGCGCCGAAGGGAATGGCCTCGGGATGGCGCCGTGCGAACGCGTGCGTCCAGGCGTTCAAGGACTCGCTCATGCCCGCCTTGTGTGAGTAGTTCAGGACCACGTAGCGGGAGACGCCCTGTTCCTTCAAAAGGCGGGCGGTCTCCTCGGCCTGGACCTGGTACTTGATGGGCCATCCGTGCGTTTCGAACCACTCCCAGATGGCCTTGCAGAGTTTCTCGGGAAAGAAGTGGGTGTGAAAGTCGATGATGTCAGACATAGGCCGAGAATGACGGGGGAATTGGGATCAGGCAAGGCAAATGCTTGTAGGGGCGAACCTCGTGTTCGCCCGACACGCGTGGGGGCGATCACAAGGATCGCCCCTACACGGTGTCAATAATGATGGACCATCTGCGCATGGCACTCGCGGAGGATCTCTTCCGCGCGCCGGGCCTTGCCGTGGTCTTCGCTGTGGACGGCCAAGAGGATCTTGCCCTGGCGGACGGCGTCGTCGATCGCCTCCGCCTCGTTTTCCTTGAAGCCGGCGCCGATCAAGGCGCCCAGGAGTCCGCCGAAGCTCGTGATCACGGCGATGATGGGTCCCGCCGCGAGAAGTCCGGCGCCGGCGGTGATCATGCCGACCAGGACGGTCGCCGCGGCGACGACGGCGCCGACGATGCCGCCGATCTTGGCCGAGTGGACCGATTCGTTATGGAGTTTCAGGCCCGAGGTGATTTCTGAAAAGTCCTCTTCCTCGAAGGTCGCCTCGCTCATGACGACGTTGATGTCGTCGGAGGGAATTTCGGTGGAGGCCAGTGCGTCGAGGGCCTTGTGCACCTCCTCGCGCGATTCGAAGACCCCGCTCACGACTCGTTCATGAGGATGATGCTTCATGGCCCCCTCCTTTTTGATCGAGGGAGATCCTGCTCTCCCTCGAGCTCCCATCGATTGATCCGTGGACGAACCGCTCACTACGTCCAGCAAAGCCGGACTCTGTTCGCTTTTTGAAAATTTTACGCCTCTTGGCGGGGGGCATCAATGGGGCGAAAAACACCCTTCGACCTAGCTAAGGGTCATCCAGCCAGGTCCGGAGGAGGCCCGGCGGTAGAAGTTGTAATAGAGATACAGGACGCCGAAGGCGTGGGTCAGTTCCTCGAACGAGGAGGCTCGGAGCGCGGCCGTGACCATCATCTCGCGCGCGTCGGCGCGGCGGACCGCGATCGTGCGGTTGCTGTTGGCGAGCTCGACTTCAAGGCCCTGGGCCCTCAAATCGTCCGCCAAGGCCGTCCCGATCATGCGCTCCCCGAACGGGCGATCGACGTCGTAGGTCTCCATGTGGACGGTCGCGAGCATCACGCCGCCGGGCTTGAGCTGGTTATACATGTGGGCGAAGAACCGGAGCGGATCGGGCACCCAGGGCAGGAGAAAGACGGAGATGAGGAGATCGGCCCGGTCGTTCTCCGGCAGACCGACCTCGACGGCGTTGCCGGTCAAGAAGTTCATCTCGGACCGAAGGGTCTCCGCGGCCAGAGGCGGCTCCGGGTGGGCGGCCAAGATCTCTTCGGGAGGAAAGAGGTCGGCGGACGTCACGCGGAGGTCCGGCCGGAGGGACTTGACCTCGTGGCCGAAGATGCCCGCCCCGCTCCCCCAGTCCGCCAGATGCGCCCCCCGCGGGAGCCGGCCGATCATCTTGTGAAACAGCGTGTCCTGGGGGCGCAGCTTGGCGCCGCATCGGACGAGGAATTCCCGGCCGAAGGCGTCCCGGTCGTAATCCGCCATGCCCCGGAGGTTCGACTTGCCGAAACGTTCGATGGGGTACTGATCCCTCAAGGAGGCCTCCGCTTGATATCGTTTCCAATCCTCCAAGATCCGCACCCCCTCCTCCTGCAGCAAGGCGCGCGCGCCGAGATCGCCCATAAGGTCCCTCAAGACGGGGTCGAGAAAGGCCGGAAACCGGCACCAATTGTTGCGCAGATACGAGCGCGCCTCTTCGATTCGTCCCGAGCGAAAGTGTTCCGCGACTTGCACGGCCATGGGATGCGTGCGGAAGGCCCTTGGGTGGCGCGACAAAACGGGATCGAGGTCGGGGTCGAGGCTCGCCGGAGGCGGCGGGGTCTCGCGGACGCGTTGGAGAAGGCCCGCCAGCGTTTCGCCCAGGGGACGTCCGCGCGCCTGCCGGATTTCGGAAACGAGCCTCAGGGCGGAGGGGCCGATCGACGTCGCCACGCGGACGCCAGCGCTGACGGCCAACCCCACGGGCAGCGAAAATTCGCGCGGCTGCTCGGGATCGACGGCCATGCGCGTCATCTCGCCCAGCGTGCGCGACGGGATGAGGGCGTTCGCCGCAGCGTTCAGATGGAGCAGATTTCCAACAGACAAACCGATCATGGGCGGCCTATCGTCAAAAAACCGCAAAAGTTGTCACTCGATTGGGGAAAGACGCGGAGGATTCGATGCGACGCGCTCCCCGCCCCCCCAAAGCGGAAGATAAAACGCCTCCACAGACCTCAAGAGATCCACGAGATCGATCCCCATGAAGGGACCGGCGTGATGCATCGCCGCGAATTGAAGGCGCCGGTGGGCCTCCCGGCTCAAGTGCCGGGCCCCGTCCCATTGCCGGAGATGCACCTTGAGCAAGGCGGCCGCGTTCTGGATGAGCCCCTGAAGAAATTGCCCCTCGACGTCCTCTTTCCGGGTCAGGTGCCACAAGGCCTCCCAGGCCTCGTGCGACTCCCACAGGTAGCCTTGATGGTAGAGATCGATGCCATGGAGATAAATCTCGTTCTCCTTCCAACATTCGGGAGGGAGGTAGGCCGGCTTCTCCTCGATCTTGCCGTAGGCATGCCCCTTGGGATTCTGCCGGGGATGGGGCGTCACGCCCGGGACAAAGCGGTACGGCGGGAAAGGCCTTTGCGGACACAGGCGGGGGGCCTCGGACCAGATGGAAGGTTCCTGTGAAGACATCGAAAAACACCCTAATCGCCGCCCCGGACCAAAAAAAGCGGTAAAAATTTGCTCTAAGAAAGAAGATTAGACTTGACTTTTCCGGCGCCCGCGCCGGGACGCGTCAAACAAGCCCTCGAAATTGTTCAAAATTTTAGGTCATTCCACGCAACATTCACTAAAAATCGACGATAGCGCCTCCCGAGGGGACAACCGCATGAGGAGAAGGCGCCTATGACGCAGAGCAACCTGATCGTCGCCCAGACCGTCGGAAATCTAGCCCTTCAGACAATCCAGACCATGGAAATGACAGGCTCTTTTCACCCTGTGCCCATGGCGGCCCCTGGGCCTGTCAGCGCGGGGACGCTTGAGCCCGCCTTCTTTTATCCCTCTCCGGATGTCGGCCCGTCCCGCAGTTCGCTGCGTTACTTCCTCGCCGGGACCGCAATCACCGCCGTGGGAACCGCCCTGGCGGGATGCCGGTCGGACCCGGCCCCGGCGCCCATCCCCCACGAATCCGCCCTTCCGGCGAATCAGGGGAACTGCCCTCCGAACAGCCGGGACCCGTTTTGCATGGGTTACAAGGCCAGCGTCGGCGAAATGCGCCGCGAGCGGGAGGAGGGCCATCATACCGATCAGGCCCTCACGGCGTGGTTGGTGGGCATCGCCATTCTCTTGGTTGGAATCCCTTCGGCCATCATCATCATCCGGCGCAGCCGAAAGATCAAAAGGCTTGAGGCAAGCCTCAAGGCGGCTGGCGTGACGCCGGAACCTCCCAAGCCGGGCCTCATCAGCCGCCTGTTCCGGCGAAGACCCAAACCGGCGGCACTCGAAGCGCCTCCTCAGGATCCAGCCGCGACACCAGAGGCAGCGACCGTGGCTGTCACAACGGACATCACGTCGAAGGGCAAGAGCTAATCGGGAGAAATCATGGGCGATCCCGTCATCACCACGAGCGGCATTTCCCCCGGGCCCACCGGACCGGGAACGGACCCCGGCGCGAAAACGCCTCCGCTTCCTCCGGCTGCGCCGGTCACCGTCACCTCGGAGCATTGCCTCGACGCCTCCATCGCCGACCTGACGGACTTGAACCGGACGCTGGCGGGAAACCCTTGCGGGGCCGTCATGACCGGGCTCCTGCCCCAGATCACTGACCACGGAAACTTTGAGATCCAAATGGCGGGCCCTCTCAACGCCGGCACCTACCGCGGCGGCGTGGTCGTCAATCCCCATACCTGGATGGAGGCCCGTCTCTTCATTGAAGACGGAAGGATTCGAGGCACGATCGACTTCCTCCCCCCCCTCACAAAGCGGAACGGAATCCCCGGCGGCGGGGACGCAACGATCAGCCAATTGCGGATCAACACCGATCCGACGACGGGCGCGATCACCTTTGGGGCCACGGCCACCTATCTCAACCTGCCCATCCCCTTGAGGATCTTCGGCTTGGACGTCTCGCCGATGAACGTCACCGAGGAGCTGACCGAGACCCTCTTCGGGCGGAGGATGAGCTCCATCCCCGGTCCCGCGAGTAGCTTCCTGCAGGCCTTCTTTGAGGCCCAGGGGACCGAAGGCGGCCGGCTCGAAAATTTGGTGAACATGGCGGGCGTCCGCTTCCGGATCGTCGCGAACCGTCAGGATGGCGATCCCCTCGTTCCGGAGCTCGGACCCGTCAGCAACGCGCACATCCGTCTGCCGGAACTGAGGCTCTCCCCGACGGTCACCTTGAGCGACGTCGATCTGAACGTCGAGGTCCATTACAACGAAGACACCGGCGGCTTCCGGGTCGTCATACCGCACGCGAGCATCGGGACGATCCGACACGCCCCCACCGTCTCCTGCAACGGGGCTCCGAACCCGGGATCGGAAATTCACAACGTCCGCCTCGAAGACGTCGCCCTGGACATGGCGCCGAGAGGCGATCGCGACGCGCTGGGCAACGACATGTTCCAGGCGACATCCCAGGCACTCACCACATTGGCGACCCTCTGCTCCGGCGGGACCGGGGACTTGGCGGCGCTCGCCAGCTCCCAGCCTCTTTATCCCCTCAGCGGCAGCGGCCGGATCCTCATGGACTCGGGTTCGATCCAGGGCGGCGACATCACGCTGCACCCCCTGACCGGCGACCACGCCATCTCCTTTAACCTGACCGGACAGGCCAACGGTGACCTGACGGCGACTGTCGACGCCCCCGAGATCGGCCTCGATCACGCCGCCCTCGTCCTGGGAGGGACCCTCCTTCACAACCAGACGTCCGAGGTCGGCATCGAGGGCGCCCTCCTCCGGAGCCTGCACGCGACCGTGAACGTCCGGAGCGGCGAGGTCTCCTACAACGCGAGCTTCACGCCGGACCTCGCGAGCGCGACCCTCAATCAGAAAAATCCGGAGGGGAATCTCCTGGTCAGCGCGGCCCTCATGGGATTCACGGCGACCAATCCGATCACGCTCTCCGGCACGGCCGTGGGGACCGACCGCGAATCGCACACCCTTCACGCGGAGGGCTTAAGGCTCTCGCCGTCGAACGCCCGGCTCTTCAATCCCTTGGGAGCCACGGGTACGGCCGACTTCGGATTTTCGGGACTGGGGCTCGACGCCACGTTCACGCGTTCCGGCATGCGTCTCGACCGCCTCGTCCTGCCGGAATACAACGTGGGCGCCGACGTGACCGTGGACGGCAACCGCATCCGCGCCTCCATCGTCAACGGCCGCGCGACGGACCGGATGCTCGCGGGCCTGGGACTGGTCTTGGACTCGGCGGATTCCCGGGGCCACGCCTCGGGCGTCACGCACACGGCCTCGGTGAATACGCGCGTCGAGCGCCTCCGCTTCACCGCCATGGGCGGACGGACCTTTGAGATGACCGGAACGCTCACCGGCTCCATGGGTCTCTTGGACAAGCACACGAACGTTCCGGGCACGTTCACGCCGCCCGATTTCCGCCCGACCGTGGGGGGAATGAGTTTGAGGCTGAACGGCACGGTGCGCGAGATCGGCGGCTCGGGCGTCAGGCTCTCCGGATCCAGCATCCGGATCTCCGACGACGCCCGCGGTCACGTCGTGATCGCCGGTCACACGACGGTGAACGTCGACGGCGAGGCCATCACGGCCAGCGCCCGGATCGCCGCGGACCTCCACCACCACGTCCACGACTTCTCGTACACGCGCCCGGGGCCCGAGGCCGCGACCGTCCGGTACTACGACTTCGATCCGGACTCCGATCTGGCGATCCCCCTCTCCCAGATCCTCGTGGAAGCGGCCGTCCCCGGCGTCGGGACTCTGAGGACCATCGGGTCCGGCCGGATCAGCGGAACGCCCCGGAATCCGAATCTTTCGGCCAATCTCCCCTTCGGCGAGCAGCATTTGACGATCAACCGTCCGGGCCTGCCCGTCACCGGCACCGTGGATCTGACGGGCGGCGGACTGGACGTCCGCGGAAACCGAGACCGGATCTCGCTCGCCGTCCGCCCGCCGGAGACGGTCCACGTGGATTTCACCCAAGTCGTCGACGGCGTCACCTACCGGTACGCGGGCGACCTCAGGAGCGCGTCTTCCTTTCATGCGACGATCCACCCGCGCACGGGACGCGTCTCCTTCCGCGGCGGCGGCACCGACCCTCAACTCACGGGCGACCTGACCGTCACGGCGACGGCGGTCCGCGAAGGGGCCACGGTCACCTTGGGCTCGGGCACCGCCCACTTCGAAACGGCCTACTCGCTCTCGGGCTCGGTCGACGGGTCCGCGGCGCACCTGACGCTCTCGGTCCCCAGCACGGGGCTTTCGGGCTCGGTCACAAGCGCAATCTCCCTGGGCGGGAACACGATCCCCGCCGGCACGCGCCTCAATATCCCCATCCGCAATTTCGGCGGCACGATCGACCTGAACACGCGGACGATGGGCTTCACGAGCACCTGGACGGCGGGCGACATCGGACCGGCGAGCGTCACGATTCCGAGCCTCTCGCTCCCGGGCGGAATCAATTTCACGGACGTCACCGCCGAGCTCTCCGCGATCGCCAACGGGCAACAGTGGCAGGTCGACCGGAGCGCCTCCGGGGCGGTCTCCTTCCGGGCCCTGCCGGGAACGGACGGCCGCCTGCCCGCCTTTGAAGTCAACCTGGGCGTCCGCGACGGCACGGGCACGAATCTTTCCCTCACGGTCGGGTCCTCGTCGCGCGCGAATGCCATCGGCGGCACGGTGGATCCGGTGACCGGGGAGACCGTACTGACCGTCACCGGCATGACGCTCGCCTCGCGCGTCGGCGGCAGCGCCACCATCAACGAACAGAGAATCGATCTGACCGGCGTCACGGCGGACGCCAACATGCCTGCCCTCGAAGTCCGGATCAACGGCACCACGGGGGCTTTGCGCGTGGTCGCGACGCCGCCCGTGCCGACGGGAATCACCCCTCCTCCGACGAATCTGAACGATTGGATGGCCTGGACCACCGACCAGTGGCGCGATTACCAGACCCAGATGAACGGGACCTCCCACTTGGCCGTTCTCTCGGAGGCCACCATGAACGCCCCGGCCGCGGGAGCCCTCTTCCCGCAGGGCCGCGGCCGGATCTACGTGGACATGCCGCGGCTTGAACTGACGGCCAATCTGCGCGACCCGGCGTCCATGGGCGCCCTTTTGGGAAGGCTGCAGGAGTCCCTGACGATGCGCCGCGAGTTCCCGAATCCGCCGGCGCGCAGCGGTTCCGGCGAGCCCATCGTCCTCTCCGACGCCCAGCGCCCGCTTTACCGGACGACCGGCGCCCCCGGCACCCTGTTCTTCATCTCGGAGACGCGTTCGGATGGTCCTCCACGCCTCGACCCCGACCTGGGCCGCAACATGGAAGACGCCCTGGGGATCCCCCGCGCGGAAGTCGACCGCATCCTCACCAGCGGCCGCATGGAGGTGTCGGATCTCGTGACGCGCATCCGCAACACGCCGGAAATCCGGGCGGCCATCTCTGAGGATGACCTGACCACGCTCGTCTCCTCGTATCTGAACGACAGCGGCGGGTCTTTCCGGCGATTCAGCAACCGGCTGATCATCACCATGGGCAACATCCGCAGCCAGCTCACGCGGCTGGCGACCGTGGGATCCGGCGGCCTGCGCGGTATTCACGCTCACGCCTTCGGTGACCCGAGTTATCACAGGGCCCCCGCGCCGAACGACGGCACCGACATGCAGTTCCTGGCCGTCCTTCCGGTCGATCCGGCCGCCCTGGCGAGAATCATCGAGACCAACCCCTCCTCGGCCTGGGACCCTTGGGCCTCCGACGGGGAAATCAACGGCTCGCTGGAGACGGGAACCCTCCTGAACGACCACAGCTTCCGTGTGACGCACGTGGAGACGCGGGAAGGAAACATCCGGGTCATCCGCGTCACACCGACGGGAGCGAGCGCGATGGTCGCCTCGTCGCGCACCTTCCGCATCGTCCCCGTGTCCGGAGGTCGTTCCCTGCTCATCTTGGATCAGCATGAGGATTTTCCCGGGACCGACGTCGACGCGAGGCTCCCGCGCATGCGTTTGCCCACGCGCCCGCCGATCAACCTCGAAACGGTCGGCACGGGGGCGCTGGGAGCGCTTCGCCCCATGGCGCCGGATCTCGCCACGTTCTACGCGAACCGGTTCGCCGGCATGGCGGAAAACCTGATGGAGATGGGCACGGGAGTCCGCACCAGCGGCGTCGATTTCGACTCGCGCTCGCCGATCTCCCGCACCTCGCGCGTCGTCGAATTCCTGACCCTTGATACGACCGACGCCTCCGACCCCTCGCTCCGCATCAGCCCCGACGCCACCGCGGATGTCATCCGCCCCATGCTGACCGCGCGTTTGGGGGTGAGCGATACCGTCGCCAACCGCTGGATTTCGGCGCATCGCGTCCCTCTCTCCGAGCTCATGACCGAGACCCATTTGGATACCCACTTCGAGACCGCGACCATCCAGGCCGTGGCCCAGGTGGTTCTGAACCCGCCGGACACGGTCACGGACACGATGCGGCATTTCAGCGCGCCGACGGAGCGCTTCCTCCTGATGATCGAGGACCTGCGGACGGCGTCGGAAATCCGGGGCTCGGGAACGGGCAGCAGCTTCAACTGCCGCGTCCGCGGCATGCTGGACGGCCGATTCCACAGCAGAAGCACGGCCCAACCGGACACGATTGACAACCTCATGTACTGGTTCGTTCCGGGCGATTTGGGCGTTTCCCCCGCGGACATCACCTGGTTCGTGCATCACGCCGATCAGTTCCCGGGCTACTCCTCCAGTTTCGCGCCGTCCCGGGTCGTTCCGGCGTCCGAGATTCCCGGAGCGGTCGCGGGCCGTACGTACGTCGACACCGGTGTCGTCACGCCATCCTCGAATTTCAACTACCGCATCAGCGTTCCGACGGATCCGATCACTCTCCCGGGCAACATCCTCCTCTCGCCTTGGCGCCAGGAAGACCGACCCGGAGCGCGCGACTTCTTGGACAACCAGGGCTGGTGGCTCACACTTCCGATGCGGGAAGGCGGCTTCATCGTCGTGCGTGCGGGCGTCATCAATACGCGTCTCGGCACCGATCGCGATCCGACGGTGTCTTCGGCGGCCTTGAACGACGTCATCGGTTTCATGACCGCCGTCTTGAACGGGGCCCAGGACCATGCGGGCGTCGCCTCGCGTCGCAGCATCAGCTACGGCCGCGGCACGGTGGTCTCGGAGAGAAATGCTTCGATCTTCTAATTGAAGGAGTTTTTATGGGCGACGGACCGGATTACCAGCTCCACACCGACTACTTCCATTTCCGACTGGAGGTACCCGTCTTGGGCGCCTGGATCGGCGCGGGCCACGACGACCGGCCCTCGGTGAGCGGCAACTTCGAGGAATACGGGACGGGCGGGGCCTACGCGGGCGTACGCGGCTGTTTCGACATCCTGCGCCCGACCAGCGCGGACGGCGCGACCGGGGCCTTCTCGGGCGTCGGAGGCGGTGCCTGCTACGCGTTCCTTTATGATTCGGCTGGAAACATGCAACACCGGGCGGGGGCCGGCTTTGATCTTTTCGTCTTGGATAACCGGCTCATGTTCCCCATCCATCTGAACTATATTTATCGCGAGGTGTCCGGAAGCGACCCCCAACACGGCGGGGTCCTGAACATCGGTGTCCGTCACATGTTCTGGCGCGACCGGACCGACGGGCGCGTGCTCCCCTTCTGGGGCGCCGACATCGGCTTGGGCGGCATGGGCAACCGGCACGGCGGCTTCGGATTCCTGGAGCTGCAGGCCGGGATGGGGGTGATGTTCTGATCCTTTCGTGAGCTTCAGCCCCTCCCGCCAAAATTTCCGAAGATCGAGGCCAGATCCTTCGAGAATTGAACGCCTCTCTGAACGTAACCCATGCCCTTATCCGCCCACCCGGTGACCTGATCCACGGCGCCTTCCACGGCTCTGGTCGCCTTGGAAACGCCTGGGATCTTGCTGATCAACGAGACGCCCATGGGAATGAGGTTTGCCGGATTCACCATCGCCGACGCGACACCCGCCGCGACCTTGGCACCGACGGCTAAACCCTTGCCGATCCCCTTAAACACCTTTTTCACGCATCCGCCGGGCTTGTACATCGAAGCATATAACTTTCTTTTCGCTTCGTCCCCTTCCTGTGCCGCCTTCTGTTCAAGAGGCTTCATGTAAAGTTTCTTCATGTCCCCTTTGGATATCCCGAGTTGTTTTCTCAAGTCATTGATCGTAGCGCGCTTTTGCTTGTCGCTGAGCGCGGGGTTGTCCGCGATCTCCTCGATCTGTTTCACGACCGCCGCGTTCGGGGCGGTGCCGGGCGTCCTGAGGCTTTCGTGATTCGCCGCAACCGTCGCGCGGGCGCCGACGTACTCGTCGCCCGTGACGGGCCCGCCGCTTGCGGCCGGAAGACTCTCCGGCCAGCCGTCGAAAGAAATGATTTTGTTGTTCAAGAGACTGATCCCTCTCGTTTCCATCAGAACACCCCCGCATAGCGGCGCAGGTAATCCTGCGCCTGGCTGTCGTTTCCAAAATTCCGGTCCGGTGCCCCCGTGGCCTTGGACATCACCAGCATCAGGCCCTTTTTCTGGGCGTTCCAGCTGTTGCCACCGCCCAGGTAGGCGGCGAGGGTCTTTTTCTCGGAAAGAGGAATGTCTTTGAAAAGCCTGGCCCCGCCGGGACCCGCGTCGAAGAGGGCGCGCAGGAAACTCGCGACCGCGTCGTCCCGTTCCCCCTGGCCGGCGAGGGATGCGACCGCTTCCCGGAACCTTTGAGGGCCGTCATAGAGAGCGGTCAGGAGGTTCTTGGTCATCGACCGCCCGGACTTGAAGCCCTTTTCGTTGTGCGTGTCGACGGCGGCGAGGAGGTCCGAAAGCCTCGGTCGAGGCGCCACGAATGGCTTTTGAGATCGCGGGACGACGGGCCGTTGTACCTGGGGTTGAGGACGGACGATGGGCGGGGGGACCGGTGCGATGACCGGCTGAGGCTGAGATGGCGGCTGAGGCTGCGACGCGACCGGGGGGAGTTCCTGCGCTGGCAGCGTCCAGGAGGGCGCTTCCGAAGGACGTTCCGGAGCGATCACAGGACGATCACACCAGCCCTCGCGGAGGCGCTGGAGCAAATCCCCCATGGAGACCATGTCCCGGCCACCCCCCGTGTGGATCACGTCGTTGTCCCCGCCACCCAGGAGTAAATCGTTGGATGCGGGACCGCCGATCAGCGTGTCGCTGCCCTCACCGCCCAGCAGGGCCGCCGGCCCCGAACCTCCCTTGAGGTAATCATCCCCGACGCCTCCCTGGATGAAGAGAGGAAACATGACACTGGGATCGACGAAGACGGCGTCGTTGCCGGCTCCGGCGTCGATGGCGACGGACCGCGCGGCCCTTGGACCGGTGAGCGGAATCCGGTACCGGTCGTCGTTGACGTCGACGACCAGCCAGCGAAGGCCTCCGAGGCTCTCCTCCCGGGCGCGGATCAGATCGTCATGGCCGGTGGCCGTGATCCGGTGATTTCCAAAGGGATCGGATTCGAGCACGCTCGAGCGCCCCGCATGGGTCTCGATCCCCAAACCCGACCATGAATGAACCGACGACGCGGACGATGAAACCTGGCGCATAGCCACCTCCTCAACGAGGGCTATCGCAAGAGCGGTGCCAACAAGGGGATGCGAAAAAGGCGAATGAATTCCGAGGACGCGCGCGGACGGTCTCCGGCCGGCGTCTCAATTTCCGGACGGCAGGGTCTTTAGGTCCGGTCGGGCGTTTCGAGCTTTTTCAAGTGTTCCAGGGCGGGCTCCCTCCAATCTTCGGAGGCGTTCGGCTCCATCTCGAGGAATTTCTTAAGCAGCTCCCGGGCATGGTCCTTGTCCTTGCCTTCCTTGGCGAGGGCCACACCCATATAGAGGTAGGACTTGGTGAGTTTCGGGTCGAGGGCGATGATTTTTTCGAACTCCTTGACCCCCTCGGCATATTTCTTCCGCTCGATCAAACATTCCCCCTTCAGGGTCCGCAGGATGGTGTTTCCAGGGTAGTGTTCCAGAAAGCGGTCCACCGTGGACGCTGCTTTTTCAAAATTCTTCTCCTGAAAATCGATGAAGGCGAGCCCGATTTCGGCGAGGATTCCCGTCAAATGAGCCTCCTTGACCGCCCTCTCCAGGGCCGCCTTCCCCTCCGGGCGGCGGTCCGCGAAGAACGGCAGAAAGTGCAGCTTCCGGGTAAAATAGCTCCTCCAATAATCATAGAGCCCGGTCCCGAAGAGGGCATCCGCCAGCGTATCGTCCTTCTCATGGGCCTTCTGGATGGTGTGGAAACCGAACGAGACGTCGCGGAGCCCCGCGAACCACTTGTGGTTGTGCGCACGATAGAAACCGCTCACACCAAGGGTCCCACCGGCGATGAGAAGATCCCACGCCCCGGCCTCCGCGGGCGCGCGGGCGATCTTGAGGGCCATCGGGCGGCCCTTGGCCTCCCAGGCAAGATAGGCCGGATCGAACCGGTAATCGTAGTTGTCAAGGTTTCGGACCTGGTAGAGGGACATCAAACCGAAATACCCGATCAGCTCCTCGGGCCATTCGGTCACGATGCGTTTCAAAAAAGCTTCGGCCTCCGCATATCTCCTCTGCAGAAGCAGGTCCCGCGCGGTGATCGCTTTTTCGATCTGTTCGCCCGGGGACGGCCTCGCTTGGACGGGAAAGGCCGCGAGCGTCCAAGCCGACGCGAGAACGAGGAAAATAGTCTGAACTTTTCTTGTCAGCTTCATGACGCGACGTTATAATGCACCGCACCAACACGATGGAAAAGGAGAATCTCTCGATCCTCGTGATCGATCCCGTCACGGAGGACCACGTCCTCATCCGTGATTCCCTGCGGAAATCCGACGTCCCCGCCTCCCTCTGCTTTGTCCGAACCACCGACGAGGCCTTTGAGAAACTCCGCCACAAGACCTTCGATCTCGTCTTGACGGATCACGCCCTCCCTCACGCCAATGCATTTCATTTTCTCTTCGAAGTCCGTCAAATGGGGCTCGCCCTTCCCATCCTTCTCCTCACGCGCGACGCCTGCGCACGCGTGGCCCGCGAAGCCTTTCACCGGGGGGCAGACGATTTTCTTCTGAAGGACGACCTGGAGAGCCTTCCCTTGTTGGAGGTCATCGGGAGCTTGATCGAGCGCAATCGTCAGAAAGCCGACCGCCAGCGGGAGGAAAATCTCCTTCGGGACCTCGCGGAACGCGACGGCCTCACGGGCCTCTATAACCACCGGTATTTCGCAAAAGCGTTGGAACGCGAATTCGAGCGCGCTCGGCGATACCACCGCGACCTGTCCCTCGTCATGGTCGACTTGGACGGATTCAAGACCGTCAACGACGCCTGCGGGCATCCGCAAGGAGATCAGGTTTTAAAGCAGATGGCGAGGCTCCTCCTGCAGGGGGTGCGTTTCGTGGATACAGTCGCCCGCTACGGCGGCGACGAGTTCGCCATCATCCTTCCCGAGACGGATTTAAGGACGACGGCCAAGATCGCCAACCGGCTCCTCCGGGAAATCCGGAAAAGCCCTTTTTTTCATGAAGATAAAATCTATCCCCTCTCGGCGAGTTTCGGCGTCGCGGGCTTGAGAGCGTCGCACATGTCCCATCAATCCCTCCTGCATGAAGCGGATGGAATTCTCTACGAGGCCAAGAGGCTCGGACGCGACCGCGTCCTGACGCTAAAAGCGGTAGTGGGCCGTAATGAAGAGCCAGCGGAAGTCCCAGTCGGTGTTGTCGAAGTTCGTGACGACGTGGACTGACATGTCCGTTCCTAAGAAGAGCTTGTCATCGAGGACTTCGTACTGGACGCCGAAGTCCGGAATCATGATGTCGAGGGCCCCCGCCCCGTCCGTGTTGACGCCGCCACCGACGCCGCCGCCCACGTAAGGCACCCATGCGGGCGCCGAACGGATGTCAAAATGGTATCTCGCGAACGGAATGAAGGTGAACGCCGTCGGCCCGCGGAAGAAGATGTCGATGTTCATGCCGATGCCGATGTTTTCCCAAAAGAAGTATTCACCGCCGATGTTGAGGTCGAATCGCACCGGAGGGTTCAGCGCAAGACCCGCGCCGCCGCCCAACTGAAACTTCCCTTCCCGCGACCCCGCCCAGGCGGTTCCCCAACCCATTCCGAAGACGCAAAGAAGAAGCGCAGCCGAAATCAAAGCGATCTTTTTCATGAACTCCTCCTTAGAGATTGATCAAAAGTGCACGTGGCGTAACAAAGGACCGGTCGGACTGTAAAGAAAAAATCCTTCTCATTCCGAAAGAAACGAGGCCCAAAAGGGTCTCTTTTGACCCTCTTTTCCCGCCCTAGGGCCGGGACGTGATCCAAGCATAAATAGTTATATAACATACTGAAATTACTAATATAACAAACGTCGTATTGAGTCATTTATCATTTTGGTATGCCCCTTGCACTGCACCCCTCCAGGGCAAACAGTCCGGCAGTCGAATCCGGAGAGGGGCAAATGGGGCTTTCGATCCGTCAGGGCATCATCCTTGTACTACCCGCCATCGCGATCCTGTCCTCCTGCGGCGGTTCCGGCGTTTCGGCGCCTGGGATTTCGACCTCGGTGGAGAGCCCCGGCGCCGGCTCCTTTGGGGGGAACAAGACCCTCGACAGCATCGAAATCCTGGACCTCTCCGCGGGCGTCACCACGGTCTCCATGGACGACCCGGCGACCGACTATGTCTTGATCGTGAATTCAACGGAGCAGACGGGGTCCGATTCGACCGTGCGCCTTGCGGCGGGAGCCGTGGCGGCCCTGGAGACGGAAACGGCCGCCTTGGCCGCCGACGCCGGATTGGCCTCGGAGACCGAAGAGGGCGCCGGCCAACTGCACGACTACCTCCGCGCCGTCGAAAACATCGTGAGCGAGTCGGGCGAGTTCGAGGAGGTCCGGACATCCTCACAGGCCTCCCTGGTTTCCGGCGCCGCGCCGGCCGTCGGAGACACCTCCACCTTCAACGTTATCTCGACCATGAATTCCCTGACCACCTATCAAGAGGTGACGGGCGAGCTTCGGTACGCCTCCGGCGACCTCTATGTCTACGTGGATCAGGAGAACCGCGACAACATCTCGGACACGGACCTTCAAAAGCTGGCCTACAACTTTGAGGGCGTCGCACTCCCCCGAGAACGAGCCCTCTTCGGCCATGAGTCGGACATCAACCTGGACGGCCATATCACGATTCTCATGACCTGTACGGTCAACCGGATGGCGACCTCCGGAGGGATCGTGACCGGGTTCTTCTTTCCCGGCGATCTGTATCAGAGGAGTTCGGTCAATCCCGCCTCGAACGCCCAGGAAATCTTCTACACGTTGGTTCCCGATCCGGACGGCAAGTGCGGGGCCTCGGTCACGGCCGATTTCGCGGTGACCAACATCCTGCCCGGCGTGCTCGCCCACGAATACCAGCACATGAATAGCTTCCAGCAGCATGTCTTCAAGAACAAAGGCTCCACCGAGGAACCTTGGCTCAACGAATGCCTCTCGCACTTTTCGGAGGATCTGACGGGTTTCGGCAACGAGAACCCTTCCCGCGTGAAGCTGTTTCTCTCGCAGCCGTCCCGGACATCGATCATCTCGGCCGGATCCCCGACACTGCCCGAGCGCGGCGCCTGCTACACGTTCCTGCGCTACCTCTATGAACAGAGCCCGGACGGAGACGCTTTCTTGAGCGGCCTCTACGCGAGCCCGTTCACGGGCGTCGCCAATCTCGAGGCGGCTTGGAACGGTACTGACGCCGATTTTGACGAATTCCCGGAATTCGTAAGCCGATGGTCGCTTGCCCTTTCCCTCTCGGAGACCGGAGCCACCTCCGATCCCCGATACAATTACCAAGGGCGAAGCGTCGACTCGCAATCGGGAAATATCACGGGGCTGTGCGTCCGTTGCGACGCTCAGGACGGACGAGGGACCGTCCTGGACGGCCCCGTGACGACGACGGTCGCGACGTATCCGGCCACGAACATTCTGAAGGGCACGGCGTCGCAGTACTACCGTCTCGCCACGCCCGCGGACGCGCTCACCGTGTCCGGCGCCGGCGAGGCAAGCCTGACCGGGGCTTTGATCCGGTTGAAGTAATCACCTTGGCCCTGCTCTGGCCTTCGCCGCCCTGCGAGGCCAGTTGCCCCGTGCCCCTCCTTCACGAAGGGATGTGAAGGAGGGGCACTTTCCTTTTAACTCCTTTACATTGAGACCTTCGCCTGTATACTCAACCTCACCGATGTTCCCGTTATTATTCGAAATTCCGCTTTTCGGGGGGATCAAGGTTTATACGTACGGGGTCCTCGTCGCCTTGGGGTTCGTGGCGGGCATTTGGTGGTCGACCCGAGAGGCGAAATTCGTCCGGATCAAGACGGACTTCGTCCTCGACCTCTCCTTCTACATCATCGTCGCGGCCTTGGTCGGTTCCCGCATCCTTTACATCGCCATCGAC
>DATIGE010000053.1 GCA_035454885.1 bacterium | reverse complement strand
GAAGGCCATCGAGGACTATTGGCGCGAGGCGCACGTCCAGGGCGGCTACGAGATCGTCTTCACGCCGCACATCGCGCACCGGAGCGTCTGGAAGACCTCCGGTCATCTCGATTTCTACAAGGACTACATGTATTCCCCGATGGAGATGGAAGGGGTCGACTACCAGCTGAAGCCCATGAATTGCCCCTTCCACATCAAGATCTACAAGACGCACCTGCACAGCTACCGCGAGCTGCCGTTCCGCTGGGCGGAATTGGGAACGGTCTACCGGTACGAGCGTTCGGGGGTCCTGCACGGGCTCCTGCGCGTGCGAGGATTCACGCAGGACGACGCCCATATCTTCTGCCGTCCCGATCAGCTGGAATCGGAAGTTTCCACGGTCCTGGGTTTCGTCTTCACCATGCTGCGGACCTTCGGTTTTGAGGATTTCGAGGTTTATCTCTCGACCCGCCCGGAAAAATACGTCGGCAGCGACGAGAACTGGGCCCATGCGACCGAGGCCCTGAAAAAGGCGCTCGATTCGAGCAAGATCGCGTATGCCGTGGATCCCGGCGAAGGCGTTTTCTACGGCCCCAAGATCGACGTGAAGATCAAGGACCAGATCGGGAGGGCCTGGCAGTGCTCGACCATTCAGGTGGACTTCAATTTGCCAGAACGCTTCGAACTGGAATACGTGGCCGACGACGGCTCGCGCGAGCGGCCGATCATGGTGCACCGAGCCCTCCTGGGATCGCTCGAGCGGTTTTTCGGGGTCCTGGTGGAGCACTATGCGGGCGCGTTCCCGGCCTGGCTGGCCCCCGTGCAGGCCGTGCTGATCACCATCTCGGACAAGGAAGCGGCCTTCGCCGAGGACGTCGCGGCCAGGATGAAGGCCCGCGGCATCCGCGTCGAGGTGGACGGCCGCGTCGAGAAGCTGGGCCACAAGATCCGCGAGGCGGAGCTGCGCAAGATCCCGTACATGGCCGTGATCGGCGGCAAGGAGCGCGAAGCCGGGACCTTGAGTATCCGGAGCAAGAAAAAGGGTGATTTGGGCAAGCTGCCCGTCGACGAATTCGTCGGACGGCTGGCGTCCGAAATTCAATCGAGAACCTAAACAGGAGGTGTTTTTATTTTCCAAAGAGAAAAAGAACTCAGGATCAACGGGCGCATCCGGATCAACCAAGTCCGTTTGATCGACCAGGACGGCAAACAGTTGGGCGTCTTGCCCACGATCGAGGCGATGAAGCTCGCAAGGGAGGCTGGTCTGGACCTCGTGGAGATCTCGCCTTCGGCGTCGCCGCCGGTCTGCAAGATCCTCGATTACGGAAAATACAAGTACGAGATCAAGAAGAAGGCCCAGGAAGCCAAGAAGAAACAGGTCGTGGTGAAGCTCAAGGAGGTCAAGATGCGTCCGAACACAGACGAGCACGACTTCCAGTTCAAGCTCCGGCACATCAAGCGTTTCCTGGAGGAGGGCGACAAGGCGAAGATCACCGTCGTCTTCAAAGGGCGCGAGATGGCCTATCAGGAGCGGGGCCGCGAGGTGTTGAGCCGCGTCTTGGAGGAGTTGAAGAACGTCGCCAAGGTCGAGCATTCACCGTCCATGGAGGGTAAGGCGCTCTACATGGTCTTAGCGCCGCAATGATGTCGGGGCGAACCCCGTGTTCGCCCGGAAATGGAGAATTACGATGCCGAAGCTGAAGACAAACAAGGCCGCAAAGAAGCGTTTCAAGATCCTCAAGTCGGGCAAGATCAAGCGCAAGAGGTCTTTTTTGCGCCACATCCTGACATCGAAGCCGAAGGGGCGCAAGCGCACCCTCAGGAAGAGGACCCTCGTGCATCCGGCGGATGTACGGGCCATCAAGCAATTGTTTCCGTATGGATAAACACACCCTCACCCTCAACTTTTTGCCGTGGGTGCCGGGCCCCTCTCCCGATTCGGGAGAGGGGATGTGCAATCTCGGGATGACTCGAGGGGTGAGGGAATAAGGAGAATGTATGCCACGCGCCAAGGGCGGGCCGAAGACCCGTCATCGTCGTAACCGAATCCTCAAGCGGGCCAAGGGCTTTCGCGGCGCCAAGTCGCGCCTGACCCGGCAGGCCACCGAGGCCGTCCGGAGGGCCATGCGATATGCCACCCGGCACCGGAAGCTCCGCAAACGCGATTTCCGAAAGCTCTGGATCGCCCGCGTGGGCGCGGCCGCCAAGGACCTCGGCGTTTCCTACGGGGAGCTGATCGGGAAGCTGAACAAGGCCAAGGTGGGATTGAACCGCAAGATGCTCTCCGAGCTTGCGATTCACAACCCGAAGGCGTTCGCGAAGGTCGTCGAAGCCGTCCGGTAACACCATGGAGGGGCTGTCTTTGGAAGACTTGGCCCAAAAATTCGACCAGGATGTCGACGGAGTCCGCTCCGAGGATGACCTGGCGCGCCTGAAGGCGGCCTACCTCGGCAAACAGGGCCATCTGACGGCCGTCCTGAAGACGCTGGGGTCCCTCGCGCCCGACCAACGGCCCGTCGTCGGCGCCCAGGTCAACGAGCTCAAGCAGAGGATCGAACGCACGGTCCGCGACTTGACGGTTTCGCTCGCGGAAAGGAAGAAGACGGAGAAGATCCGCGCGGAGTCCGTCGACGTCACGTTGCCCGGCAGGGCGGTGGAGCGTGGGGGGGTGCATCCCTTGACGCGGCTTTTGGACGAGGTCGAGGACATCTTCCGCGGCATCGGGTTCACCGTCCACGAAGGTCCCGAAGTCGAGACGGATTTCTTTAATTTTGAGGCGTTGAATATCCCCGGCGACCACCCCGCACGCGACATGCAGGATACGTTCTACCTGGAAGGGCAGAAATTTCTGCTGCGGACCCACACCTCGCCCGTCCAGATCCACGTCATGAAAAGGCACAAGCCGCCCATCCGCATGATCGCGCCCGGCGTGGTCTACCGGCGGGATTCGGACGTGACGCATTCTCCGATGTTCCACCAGGTGGAAGGTCTCGTCGTCGACGAAAAGGTCACCATGGCCGACCTCAAGGGCACGGTGGCCTATTTCCTCCGCCGTCTCTTCGGCGAAGACCTGAAAGTCCGCTTCCGCCCCAGTTATTTCCCCTTCACAGAACCTTCGGCCGAGGTGGATCTGCAGTGTTTTGTCTGCCAAGGCAAGAAGTCCCCGGGCGACGCTTGCCGCATCTGCAAGGGGAGCGGCTGGATCGAGATGGGCGGTTCCGGGATGGTCCATCCCGCGGTCTTCGAGCATGTCGGGTATGACCCGCGCAAGGTGAGGGGTTTTGCCTTCGGCATGGGGATCGAACGGCTCTCGATGTTGAAGAACGGAATCACGGACATCCGTCTCTTTTTCGAGAACGACATGAGGTTTCTAAAACAATTTTCATGAAACTCCCTCTATCATGGCTGAAGGAATGGGTGCCCGTCGCCGCCGCTGGCGGGGAGGAGATCGCCCACAGGCTCACCTTCGCCGGTTTGGAGGTGGAAGGCATCGCGAACGTCGAGGGGGAGCCCGTCCTGGAGGTCAACGTCACGCCCAACCGCGGCGATTGTTTGTCGGTCCGGGGGCTGGCCCGCGAAATCGCCGCGTTGCACGGGGTGTCCCTGAAGACGCCGTGGAAGTCAGCCGCCCGGAAAACCTCGACCCGGTCCGCCGTCGGAGTGGCCGTCGCCCGGCCCAAGTCATGCCCCCGCTACGCGCTCGCAGTGGTCGAGGGGGTGAGCGTGGGGCCCAGCCCCGCATGGCTCGCCCGCCGCCTCGCCCAAACGGGCGTCCGCTCCGTCAACAACGTCGTCGACGTGACGAATTACGTCCTCATGGAATTGGGCCAGCCGCTTCACGCCTTCGACCGTGCGAAACTCAAGGGCGGAAAGATAGCCGTCAGGAACGCGAAGGACGGCGAGGTCTTGAGGACCCTGGACGGAATCGACCGCAAGCTGGAGGCCCAGGACCTCGTGATCGCCGACGCCGATGGGCCCGTCGCGCTCGCCGGCGTCATGGGCGGGGCCGGGACGGAGGTCGATGCGTCGACCTCGTCCGTCGCCCTGGAATGCGCCTATTTCGACCCGTCCGTGGTGCGACGCGCCGCGAGGCGCTTGGGGATCCAATCCGAGTCCTCGTACCGCTTCGAGCGGGGCGTCGATCCGGAAGACGTGCCCGTCGCCCTTCGCAGGGCCGTGGACTTGCTCGTCGAAGTGGCCGGGGGGCGAGAGATTTCGACGGTTGATCTTTACCGGGAGAAGGTCAGGTCCGCGACGGTCCGATTCCGCCCGGCCGAGGTTTCGGAGGTCCTGGGCGGGGTGTGGAAGGAGGCCGAGATCCGGTCCTCCCTGACGGGCCTCGGGTTTTCCATCAAGGCCGGTGCGAAGGGCGAATGGCGGGTGGGCGTGCCCAGCCGCCGCCGGGATGTTTCTCGGTCCGTCGATTTGATCGAAGAGGTCGCCCGGGCCCGCGGGTTGGATCGGATCGGGGAGAAATTTCCGGCGTTGGCCGACGCGCCCGAAGGCGGGACGGATCTCTCGCAAGAGCGGCGGGCGCGCGCCTTGCTTGCGGACCTTGGGCTTCAGGAAACCGTTCATTACAGCTTCACGTCTCCCGAGACGGCCGGGCTCCTCGGCGGGCGGTCCTTCGCGACCCTCGCCAATCCGTTGGGGCGCGATGATTCCGTCCTCAGGGCCTCCCTGTTGCCGTCCTTGCTGACGACGGCGGCCCATCACGCGCGCCATAAGATGGAGACGTTTCGCGCCTTTGAGCTCCGCACCGTTTTTGAGGAATCGCCCGCCGGAAAGCCTGCGGAGCGCAAGAAGCTGGCGGGCGTTTTGATGGGGCGCCGTCTCCTCTCCCATTGGAGCGACGGCGTCCGTGAGAGCGATTTCTACGACCTCAAAGGCGTGATCGAAAGGATTCTGGACGAGTTCGGCCTTCTGGACGCGGCGGTCTTCGAGCGCGGCTCCGAATCCCATCTTCATCCGGGCCAGCAGGCGCGGGTGACGGTGGACGGGCGTACGCTCGGAGCGTTCGGCGTGCTGCATCCGGACGTGCTCGCCCGTTTGGACGTGAAGAAGTCCCTTCACGTCTTCGAGCTCGATTGGCCCGGCGTCGCGGGGATGGAGCGGGCGGAACGCCGCTACCGGGAGTTTCCCCGAACGCCGATGGTCGAACGCGACCTGGCGGTCGTCGTGGAGGAAGGGACGGAGGCGGGCGCGCTGGTCCGTTTCATCCGCCGGCAGGACCACGTCATCACGGACGCCCGCGTGTTCGACCTCTACCGGGGCGGCCAGATCGCGGCGGGCAAGAAGAGCCTCGCGTTTTCGATTCGGATGGGCCGGCCCGACCGCACGTTGACGGATCCGGAGATCAACGAGGTCTTTCAGAAGGTGGTTCAGGGAGTTTGCCGGGAATTTGGTGCCGAAATCAGATAATATTCAACCAGGGAGGGTGACATGACGAAGGCGGAAATCATCGAAAACGTCTACACCAAAATCGGTTTCTCAAAGAAGGAATCGAGCGACATCGTCGAGCTGGTCTTCAACATGATGAAGGAGACGCTCGAAAAGGGCGAGAAGATCAAGATCTCCGGGTTCGGCAATTTCATCGTGAGGGAAAAGCGACCCCGCGTTGGCCGCAATCCGCAGACCGGAGAGGCCATCGAGATCTCGGCGCGGCGGGTCCTCACGTTCCGCCCCAGCCAGGTCTTGAAACAGGCCTTGAACAAGGGCGGGAAGGCCGCCGGCGACGGCGGGGCGGCGAACCCCTAGCGAACGAAGCCCTAAGCTTCGCTTAGGACGGAGTGAGCGATGAGCCAAGATGTGGAACAGATGAGGGCTTCGGGGAGAGAGCGGGAACCCTCGCCGACTATACCCGACAAGCTCTACTTCAAGATCGGCGAGGTCGCGCGTATCGCCGGGGTGGAGCCTTACGTTCTCCGGTATTGGGAGACCGAGTTCAAGGAAATCAGCCCGGTCAAGTCGCGGACGAAACAACGGCTATACCGCCGTAAGGATATCGACACCGTCATCGGCATCAAGAAGCTCCTGTACGACGAGGGGTTTACGATTGACGGGGCGCGCAAGAAGATGCGCGAGTCGCGCGGCGAGAAGGAAGCGGCGCACGACGAATCGGAGCAGGCTTCCCGTGCCGGACAATTGCTCCTCACGTTCGAAAACGCCAAGGACGTCAAATTCTTGAAGCAGCTCAAGAAAACTCTTGAGGAGCTTCTGAAAATGCTGGAATCGTAATTTCAACGGGCCGTAGCGCAGTCTGGTAGCGCACCTGCTTGGGGTGCAGGGGGTCGCCGGTTCAAATCCGGCCGGCCCGACACGGGCCCCGCCCCGAGGGGGCGGGGCCCTTTTGCTCACCTTAGGAATATTGATGTCCCGGACAAGGCCCCTCATTCTCGTTTCAAACGACGACGGCTTTCGCGCCGACGGCATTCTCGCGTTGACTGAGTCCCTCCAACGCGTCGGCCGCGTGGTCGTCGTGGCCCCGGACGACGAACAGAGCGCCTCCAGCCATTCATTGACGCTCCACCGTCCGTTGCGAGTCCACCGGCAAGGCGAGGGGGTGTTTTCCGTCAACGGAACGCCCACCGACTGCATCACCCTGGCCGTTCACACGATCCTCGGTCGAAGGCCCGACCTCATCGTCTCCGGAATCAATCGAGGGGCCAATCTGTGCGACGACGTCCACTATTCCGGAACGGTTTCGGCGGCCGTCGAGGGCGCCTTGATGGGGATTCCCTCCATCGCCGTTTCCTTGGTCGCTTACGGGGAGGATTTTCCGTACTATGCGACCGCCTCTGGCTTTGCGGCCCGCCTGAGCCGGCGCGTGATGAAGGAACGTCTGCCGCTGGGCTTCGTCCTCAACGTGAACGTGCCCAACCTGCCGGAATCGAAGGTCCGGGGCCATGAATTCACCCGTCTGGGCAAGAGGGACTTCGGGGACGTCATCGTCGAAAAGATCGATCCGCGCGGGCGCAAGTATTACTGGATCGCCGGCAACGAACGGCGATTCCGGAACGTCCCGGGGTCGGACGGAAACGCCCTCAAGGCCCGCAAGGTCGCCATCACGCCCTTGCAGGTCGACCTGACGCATTACCCGCTGTTGGAGAGCATGCGCGGATGGAAGCTCTAAAGGTGGACTTTCACATCGCCAGGAAGAAGATGGTGGCGCAGCAACTGGTCGCGCGGGGCATCCGCGCCCCCCGCGTCATCGAGGCCATGGGACGTGTGCCTCGCCATGAGTTCGTCGATCCCGGAATGGCGGCGCAAGCCTACCTCGATCATCCTTTAAATATCGGATGCAAACAGACGATTTCGCAGCCTTATATCGTTGCCCTCATGTCCCAGGCCCTGGAGCTCGGGGGCCGGGAAAAAGTGCTGGAGATCGGCACGGGCTCAGGGTATCAAACGGCCATTCTGGCGGAACTCGCGGGGCAGGTTTTCTCGATCGAGAGGGTGACGACGCTGTCGAACCGGGCCCGGATGGTCTTGTACCGACTGGGTTACTCCAACCTGACGCTGCGGATCGGCGACGGGACCGTCGGTTGGCCCGATGAGGCGCCGTTCGACGCCATCCTGGTGACCGCGGGATCGCCGTCGGTCCCCAAGCTGTATGCGGAGCAGCTCGCGGAAGGGGGGCGTCTCGTGATCCCGCGCGGGGATGAGGGGTCCCAGATCCTCATCCGCGTTCGCAAGAGGGAAGGGCGGCTGGAAGAGGAGAATCTGGGCGCGTGCCGGTTCGTCAAACTTTACGGTCAATACGGATGGCAAGCCTGAAATCATACCGGTACCTCGCGGCCGCGGTTCTCCTGGCCTGCGGCCTTTCGGCCGGCTGCGCGCACGTGTATACCGCCCACGGCGCGTATTACCGTGTGCGCAAGGGGGACACGATCGAGTCGATCGCTCAGCGCTACCGGACGACCGTTCAGGATCTGGCCGAGGTCAACAACATCGAGCGTCCCGAAGACGTCAAGCCGGGAACCTCCCTTTATATCCCCGGTGTGACGCCGAGCCGCTTTGCCGCCATTTTGAAAAGGGAAGGCGTCTCGGTCAAGACCGTGGCGCGGAGCGAGAAGGACAAGAAGTCCCGAAAGGGCGAAAAAGCCGGTCCCGAAACGCGGGAGGCCGGGGAAGGCGGCGAAGAGGCGGCCGAAGAGACCGCCGATGCGTCCTCGCCCATCAAATTGGAGCACGGCAAGTTCGCGTGGCCCATCGACGGAGAAGTGTCCTCGCTCTTCGGCATGAGGCGCGGCAGGCGCCACGACGGCCTCGACATCCGGGCGAAGACGGGCACCCCGGTCTATGCCGCCGCGGAGGGGGAGGTCGTCTACTCCAAGAGGATGCGGGGTTACGGGAACCTCGTTCTGGTCAAACACAAGGGCGATTTCTTCACGGTTTATGCGCACAATTCCGTCAACCTCGTGAAGACCGGCATGAAGGTGAAGAAGGGGCAGATGATCTCCCGCGTGGGCCGGACGGGCCGCGCGACCGGGCCTCATCTGCACTTCGAAGTGCGCGAAGGGCCCAAGGCGCGGAACCCCCTCTTCTTCCTGCCCAAGACGATGTATGCCGAGAAGGCGAAGCAAAAAGGAGCCGACTATGGAGGACCCGAAGGAGAAGGCGATGGAGAGGCTGAGACAGAGAATCCGTGACGTCCCGGATTTTCCCAAGCCGGGGATCGTCTTCAAGGACATCACGCCCCTGCTTGCGGACGTCCGGTCCTTTCAGACGGTGATCGACCTCTTCGCCCGCCGTTACGCCGAGAAGACGGTCGACGCCGTGGTGGCCGTGGAGTCCCGGGGCTTTATTTTCGGCGCGGCGCTGGCCTACCGGATCGACGCCGGCTTCGTGCCGGTCCGGAAGAGGGGCAAGCTCCCTTACAAGACGGAGGCGATCGAATACGCGCTCGAATACGGCACCGACCGGATCGAGATCCACCAGGACGGCCTGCACAAGGGCAGCCGCGTGCTGGTGATCGACGACGTCCTGGCCACCGGCGGGACCGCCAAAGCGACCTGCGACCTGGTCCAGAAGATGGGAGGCCAGGTGATCGAATGCGCCTTCGTGATCGAACTGGGACTCCTGAACGGCCGCGAAAAACTGAAGGGACACGAGATCTTTTCGCTGTTACAGTACTGAAAATTCGCCCCCGTAGTTCAATGGATAGAACAAGGGACTCCTAAGCCCTAGATACAGGTTCGATTCCTGTCGGGGGCACACTCTATAATGGTCCATCAAATCCTTTCGGTCACCTACCAGGTCGTCCTTTGCCTGCTGATCACGGGCGGCGTCGTCATGGTCCTCTTCACGCTGCCGGGCACCTGGCTGATCGCCGTGGCGGCCCTTCTCTATTCCCTCGTGCGGGACTTTCAGGCCTCGTCCGACTGGGTCGTGATCGCCTGGCTGATCGCGCTGGCGATCTTGGGAGAGGCCGTCGAGTTCGTCACAGGCGCGCTGGGTCCCAAGAAGGTGGAGGTCCCCACGGGAGCGATCGTCTGCTCCATCCTGGGCGGGATCGCCGGGGCGATCATTGGGGTTCCCGTCTTTCTCATCGGCGCCGTGCTGGGGCTCCTCATCGGGACGTTCCTCGGGGCCCTCGTCTTTACCCTCGTCAAGGACGGCAAGGTCCCCCTCGCCCTCCGCCACGCCGTCGCCGTCTTGACCTCCCGCGTGATCTCGATCTTCGCCAAGACGGCGATCGCGGTCGGGATGGCAGTGTATATCTTAATCAACATCTTTTAGCAGGATAAGATTTGGCAACATTCCTCGGATCCTGCCGATATTCTCCTCGTGATCAATTCCGCCTTGATCCGTCCGCTGATGGCCATGTCCAACGGCTACAGCATGGCTCAGAATCTGGGGACGTTTTCGGGCGTTCGGAACATTCGCGTCAATTTCACGGAGTCTCAGCCCGCCCAGGCCCTCGCGCGCGCCTTCATGATCGAGGCGATGGACCTGATCGGTCTCGGCCGGATGGGACAAGTCGAGACATGGGCCTTCAAACATCATTGTGAGGAAGACCCTGCGCGGCTCCCTCCGTTCGAAATCGGCGATGGGGCCATCCTGGCGTATCAAAACCCCGGGTTCGACAGAAAACGGTTTGCCAACGAGGCCGCGGGGCTCATGAGGCGATCCCTGTTGGACGGCTCGCCGGATTTTTGCCCGGATTATGTGGTCATCGACGGCCCGTGCTACTGGACGTCCAGGCAGGAAGCCGCTTCAAACCTGCATCAAATGAGGATCGCTTGGCAGGAGTTCTCCGAGGGGTTCTTGACGGCGATCCGCGTCAATTGGCCACGGTCGGAGGACGAAGGGCGTTCTCCCTTTCTGCCGTTCATCGGAGGGCTGATGACCCTCCTGACCGAAGGTCGGAACTGAACACCTAATCGAACAGGGACAGGAGCTCCTCGGGCCGCTCGATCATATAATCGAAGCCCGCGTCCTCGAGCTCGGCCCGCGGCCGGAATCCATAGGTCACCCCGCACCGGAGGATCCCGGCGTTCGTTCCCGTTTCCATGTCGACGCGGCTGTCGCCGACGATGACCGCATGCTTGGGCGATACGCCGTAGGTCTTCAAGAGATGATGGACGACGTCCGGGGCCGGCTTCTTGGGAAATTCCGTGTCCCCTCCGAAGACGCCGTCAAACGAGGGGGAGAGGGCCAGTCCTTTCAGGATCTTGTCGGAAAACCCCTGCGACTTGTTGGTGAGGACGATCTTTTTCTTCCCGAGGAAATGCTTCAGGACCTCCCTCACGCCGGGGAAGGCCTCCGTCGTGTCGAGGAGGTGCTGGTCGTAATGCGCCTTGAAGATCGCCATCGCCTGGTCGAATCCTCCAGCGGCGGAGCCTCCCGCCGCCTCGACCGTTTGCCGGATCAAGGGGGTCACTCCATGGCCCACGAAGCTGTAAATCAGGTCGTCCGGGAGCCGGGGGAGCCCGAGCTTGGCCATCGTGAAATTGACGGAGGCGGCGATGTCCCTCTTGGAATCGATCAGCGTGCCGTCGAGGTCGAAGAGGAAAAGGTCAATCTTTCTCACGGTTAAGTGCCCCCAGCAGGAATCGAACCTGCATCCCAAGCTTCGGAGGCTCGTACTCTATCCATTGAGCTATGGGGGCCCCGGTCGGCGTCGGATAACCGGATCAAAAAACCGTAAATAATGAGAGGAGTCAAGAGGTTCGGCTCTTGGGGCGGTATTTCTTCCATCTTGACCATCGGCGCGGGGGCTGTTATTTTACTAATGATTTTAAGGTATTGCGGTTGCTTATTCCCTGGGGGCTTCCATGAACAAATCCGAACTGGTCGAGGCGCTTGCGGAGAAGGGAAAAATGACGCGCAAGAAGGCCGAGGATGTCGTGGATTTGATCTTCGATTCCATGGTGGAAGCCATGAAAGGCGGAGACCGAATCGAGATCCGCGGATTTGGGAGTTTCGTCGTCAAGGACTACGGTTCCTACCGCGGGCGCAATCCCCGTACGGGGCAATCCATCGAGGTCAGACCCAAGAAACTTCCCTTCTTCAAGGTGGGCAAGGAGCTGCGCGAACGGGTGGACGAAGAAGAAGAGGGAGGTCCTCAGCCGGCGTCCGCCCAGTCGGGCGAGAAGCCGTAATCCATGGTTTTTGAAATTTCACTCGAGGATCGGGCGTATCCCGATCTTCTCCGCCACATCCACGATCCCCCGCGGCGCCTCTGGGTCCAGGGGGATTCTGATTTGCTGAACCGGTCGATTCCGGTCGCCGTCGTCGGGGCCCGGGAATGCACGGCCTACGGGGAGAAAACGGCCTATGAACTCTCGCGCGCCTTGTCGGAGGCCGGAGCGACGGTCGTCAGCGGGCTGGCCTTCGGCATCGACGCCGCTGCGCACCGCGGGGCCCTCGATGCCGAAGGCGCGGGGGGCGCGGCGAGGGGCGGAACGATCGCGGTGCTGGGATGCGGCATCGACCTGATGTCGCCCGCGCAGAATAAGACGCTCAAGGAGAGGATCGCCTCCGAAGGCGTCGTGGTCACGGAATTTCCTCCCGGCACGCAGGCGGCCCCGTGGACCTTTCCAAAACGCAACCGGATCGTCAGCGGGCTCTCGCGCGGCGTCGTGGTCGTCGAGGCGGGCGTCAAAAGCGGATCGCTCATCACGGCGGATTTCGCCCTGCAGCACGGGCGCGAGGTCTTCGCCGTGCCCGGACCCATCACGTCCCCGCAGTCGGAAGGGACGAACCGGCTCATTCAAAACGGCGCGAAACTCGTCCTCTCGGTCAGGGACGTCCTTGACGAACTGGGCGCGGGTGTCCAGCTTCCGTTGCCGGAGCGTCCTCAAGCCGCCGCCGAAACCGGCGATGCCGGCGCCGTCCTGAGGCTTCTCAATTCGGGTCCCCGGCACGTGGACGACTTGATCGCGTCCTCGGGCATCGCCGTCGAAAAACTGAGCGGTTTGCTGGTCGATCTTGAAATTCGTGGTAGGATTAGGGCATTACCCGGCGGCCTCTGGGAAGACGCGGGGCGCTGAGGAGAAAAAATGGTCAAGTCGCTTGTGATCGTCGAATCGCCCGCAAAGGCCAAGACGATCGAAAAATATTTGGGCAAGAATTACAAGGTCAAGGCCTCCGTCGGCCACGTGAAGGATCTGCCCAAGTCCAAGCTGGGCGTCGACGTCAAGAAGGGCTTTGAGCCCACTTACGAGGTCATTGCCGCGAAAAAGAAGGTCATCGAGGAGCTCCGCAAGGCGGCCTCGGCGGCCGACCAGGTCTATCTCGCCCTCGACCCCGACCGCGAGGGAGAGGCCATCGCGTGGCACGTGGCCGAGGAGATCTACAAGGGGGAGAAGGAGAAGGCCGGAGAGAAGGGCAAGACCAAGGCGGTCAAAAAACCCCTCCACCGCGTCCTCTTCAACGAGATCACCAAGAAGGCCGTGCTGGAGGCCATCGCCAATCCCATCGACCTCAACAAGAATCTTTACGAGGCCCAGCAGGCGCGCCGCATCTTGGACAGGCTCGTGGGGTACCAGGTGAGTCCCCTCCTCTGGGACAAGGTCCGCCGCGGGCTCTCGGCGGGACGCGTGCAGACGGTCGCCCTTCGGCTGATTTGCGAGCGGGAGAGGGCGATCAAGGCGTTCAATCCTGAAGAATACTGGACGATCGAGGCCGTGCTGGAAGGAAGCCTGCCGCCGTCGTTCACGGCAAAGCTCGTCTCGTTCGAGGGGAAAAAATTCCGGATTGCGAACGGAACGGAGTCCTCGAGAGTCCTTGCAGAGATCAAATCCGCCCCCCACGTCCTTCGGTCGATCGTCCGCAAGGAAAGGAAGAGAAATCCCTATCCGCCCTTCATCACGAGCCGCCTCCAGCAGGACGCCTCGCAAAAGCTGGGTTTTTCGGCCGCGCGCACGATGATGCTCGCCCAGCAGCTCTACGAGGGCGTGGACGTGGGGGAAGGGGACCCGGTCGGCCTCATCACCTACATGCGGACCGACTCGACCCGCGTCTCCGACGAGGCGCTCACGGAGGTCCGGCAATTCATCGAAGAGAAAGTGGGCAAGGATTACCTTCCGGAAAAGCCACTCGTTTATAAGAACAAGAAATCCGCGCAGGACGCGCACGAGGCGATCCGCCCGACCTCCGTGATGCGCACGCCCGAGTCGGTCAGGTCCCATCTGGAGGAGGACCTTTTCAAACTTTACGAGCTGATCTGGAAGCGCTTCGTGGCCTGCCAGATGACGCCCGCCGTCTTCGACCAGACCACGTTCGACATCAGCGCGGGCCCGTACGGTTACCGGGCCAACGGGGCCCAGATGAAGTTCGCCGGATTCCTGAGCCTCTACGAGGCGGCCTTCGTGGCGGAAAAGAAGGAGAAAGAGGAGGAGGAGGCCGACGAGGCCGAGAAGGCGTCGAAACTCCTGCCTCTATTGAAGGAGGGCGAAACGCTTAAGGTGTTGGAGACCCGGCCCGAGCAGCATTTCACGGAGCCGCCGCCCAAGTTCAACGACGCCTCACTCATCCGGGAGCTGGAGGAACTGGGCATCGGGAGGCCGTCGACCTACGCGACGATCCTCTCGACCCTCGTGGACAAGGAGTACGTCAAGAAGGAGCAAAGGGTCTATTCGCCGACGGACCTGGGTTTCATCGTCAACGACGTCCTCATCGAGAGTTTTCCGGATATTTTCAACGTGGAATTCACGGCCAAGATGGAGACCGAGCTCGACGAGGTGGAGGAAGGCAAGCAAACCTGCACCGAGGCCGTGAAGGATTTTTACAAACCCTTCCAAGCCGCCCTGGAGAAGGCCAAGACGCACATGCGCGACATCAAGCGGCAGGAAATCGCGACGGATCTCTCCTGCGAGAGATGCAACAGCCCCATGGTCATCAAGTGGGGGCGCCGCGGCGAGTTCCTCGCCTGCACGAACTACCCGGAATGCAAGTACACCCGGGAGTTCGAGAGGCAGGAGGACGGCAAGCTCAAACTCATGAAACTGGAGGTCACGGGCGAGCTCTGCTCGACCTGCGGGAGCCAGATGGTGATCAAGTCGGGGCGTTTCGGCAAGTTCCTCGCCTGTTCGAAGTATCCGGAGTGCAAGACGACGCGCGCGATCTCAACGGGCATCACGTGTCCCAGCTGCGGCGGGGCCCTGGCCGAGCGGCGCACCAAGAAGGGGCGCACCTTTTACGGATGCAGCCAGTATCCCAAGTGCACCTTTGCGACTTGGGACAAGCCCCTGAAGGAAGCGTGCCCTCAGTGCGGGTCGCCGACGCTCGTCGCCAAGTCCACGAAGGCGGCGACGACGGTCAAGTGCCCGCGCGAGAATTGCGACTACACGAGAACCCAGAATTGAAGACCGATTTGATCCAGGCGTTCGCCGACTACCTCAAGTTCGAGAAGGGCTATTCGCGCCACACGCTCAAGAACTACCTGGCGGATTTGGATCATCTCAAGGCGTTCCTGGATGGGAAGGACTGGGCCTCCGTCGAATCGAAGGCGCTCCGGAGCTACGTCGCCTCCCTTTTCGGCGGCCTTCAGGCGGCCTCCATCGCGCGGAGGCTATCGTCGGTCCGGGCGTTCTACCGGTACCTGATGCGCCAAGGCGTGATCGGGGCCTCGCCCGCGGAGGGACTGACCCTGCCGAAGTTGCCCAAGAAACTTCCGAGATTTCTGGTCCAGGAAGAGGCGGGGCGTCTGATGGATTCCGGAGAAGTTCGGGACAGAGCCGTTCTGGAGCTGCTCTACGGGACCGGCATCCGCGTGGGGGAGTTGACCGGTCTGAGGGCGTCCAGCGTGAATCTGGACGACGGCTGGGTGAAGGTCCGCGGGAAGGGAAACAAGGAGAGATTGGTCCCGCTGGGGGCCAAGGCCCGGGAGGCCTTACGGCACTTCATGAGGGAGAGGGGGGCCGCCGAAGGAACCTTATTCGGCTTGACCGACAGGACGATTCAGAGAATCGTCAAGAAAAACGCCCTCAAGGCAGGCATCGTCAAACGCACGACGCCGCACACCCTGCGTCACAGCTACGCGACGCACCTTTTGGAGGCCGGCGCGGACTTGAGGGGAATTCAGGAGCTCTTGGGGCATAGCAACCTCTCGACGACTCAGAAATACACGCAGGTCAGCCTGCAACATTTGATGGAGGTTTATGACAAGGCGCACCCCAAGGCCTGAGCGGATCCGTTCCACAACGATCTTGGCGGTCTTGCGCGACGGGAAAGTCGCCTTCGCCGGGGACGGGCAGGTGAGCTTCGGCAATACCGTCATGAAGAGCAAGGCCTCCAAGATCCGCACGATGCGGGACGGCAAGGTCCTGGCGGGCTTCGCGGGCTCGACCGCGGACGCCCTGACGCTCTTCGAAAAATTCGAGGCCAAGCTCGACCAGTACAACGGAAATCTCGTCCGCGCCGCCGTCGAGATGGCCAAGGACTGGCGGACCGACCGCATGCTCCGGCGGTTGGAGGCGCTGTTGATCGTCGGCGACAAGGAGAAGATCCTCACCGTGTCCGGCAACGGCGACGTGATCGAGCCGGACGACGGGATCGCGGCGATCGGGTCCGGAGGCCCCTTCGCGCTCGCCGCCGCCCGCGCCCTTCTCCGCGAGACGAAGCTCTCCGCCAGGGAGGTCGCGGAGAAGTCGCTGCACATCGCCGCGGAGATCTGCGTCTTCACGAACGACAACCTGACGATTCAGGAATTGAAATAGCATGAAAACCTTTACGCCCCGGGAGACCGTTTCCGAATTGGACAAATTTATCATCGGCCAAAAGGACGCCAAGCGGGCCGTCGCGCTCGCCCTTCGCAACCGCTGGCGGCGCCTTCAAGTCCCCGAAGAGCTCCGGGAAGAAATCGCCCCGAAAAACATCATCATGATCGGGCCCACGGGGGTGGGCAAGACGGAGATCGCCCGGCGTCTTGCCAAGCTCGCCAACGCCCCCTTCATCAAGGTGGAGGCCTCGAAGTTCACGGAGGTCGGCTACGTCGGCAAGGACGTGGAGAGCATGATCCGCGAGTTGACCGAACTCGCCGTCAAGATGATGCGGGAGGAAGAACAGCGCCGCGTCCAGCTCCGGGCCCAGGAGCTGGCCGAGGAGCGTCTCCTCGACATTCTGATGGGGACTTCCGACCGTCGCCGATCCCCGATCGAAAGCCTTTTGGGCCTTGAGGGAGAGGCCCCATCTGGCGCAGGGGGCGACGCGAGCCCCTCACACGACGCCAACCGCCAGAAGCTGAAGGATCTCCTCCGGGCTGGAAAGCTGGATGACAAGGCGATCGAACTGGAGATCACGGCCCAGGCCATGCCCATGGTCGAGGTCATCACCTCCGGAGGCCTGGAGGACATGGGCTTCAACCTGAAGGAGATGTTCGGCAACCTCATGCCCAAGCAGAAAAAGAAGAGGAAGGTGAAGGTGACGGAGGCCGTCAAGCTCCTGACGCAGGAGGAGACCTCGCGCCTGATCGACATGGAGAACGTCATCAAGAAGGCCGTCAACCTGGTGGAGCAGAACGGGATCGTCTTTTTGGACGAGATCGACAAGATCGCGGGCCGGGAAGGCGGGGGTCAAGGTCCGGACGTCTCGCGCGAGGGCGTGCAGCGGGACATCCTGCCCATCGTGGAAGGCTCGACCGTCAGCACCAAGTACGGCATGGTCAAGACCGACCACATCCTCTTCATCGCCTCGGGTGCGTTCCACCTCAGCAAGCCCAGCGACCTGATCCCGGAGCTGCAGGGGCGCTTCCCCATCCGCGTCGAGCTGGATCCCCTGCGCTACCCCGACCTGGTCCGGATCCTGCGCGAGCCCGAGGGCTCGCTCCTGAAGCAGTACCAGGCCCTCCTCGCCACCGAAGGCGTCACGCTCGCCTTCACCGATGATGCGGTGGACGCCATCGCCGACGCGGCCGTCGCGGTGAACGGCTCGGTGGAGAACATTGGCGCGCGCCGCCTGCAGACGATCCTGGAGAAGGTGGTGGAGGACAT